>JALZGN010000216.1 GCA_030861005.1 Actinomycetota bacterium | reverse complement strand
GCTCCGGTCTCTCGCTGCGCGACCGGCTGACGGCGCGGGCCGTCGTCACCCTCCTCCGCTCGGCCCGGCGCGACCCGCGTGTCTCGGCCGCGTTCTACCGCTCCCTCCCGCTGGCCGGTGTGAACGGGACACTCGAGGACCGGATGGAGCGCGGGCCGGCCTTCGCCCGCGTGCGCGCGAAGACGGGGACGACCGAGAACGCGTCGGCGCTGTCGGGCTTCGCCCGCCGCCGCTACGTCTTCTCGATCCTCCAAAACGCGAACCCGATCCCGTCCTGGTCGGCTCGCCGGGCGCAGGACCGCTTCGCGCAGATCCTCGCCGGCGCGTAGCGGACGAAGGTCAGCGGCCGGCGAGCGCCGCGACCGCGGCGACCGCTCGGTCGACGTCCTCCTCGGTGTTGGCGATGCTCGGACCGAAGCGGAGATACTGGGTCGCGTACGGGGTGACGCTCGCGATCACGCCGTGCTCCTCGCGCAGCCGATCGACCGCCTCGGGAGCGGACAGGCCTGCCACGTCGGCGCAGACGAGGCCCGCCGACAACGCGTCGCCCATCGGCGTCTTGACGGTGACGCCGTCGATCTCGGCGAGCCCACGTTTGAGCCGTCGGGCTCGCGCGTGGGTCGTCGCCGAGACCTTCACGCGGCCGCCGAGCTCGTCGTGGAGCGCGAACGCGTCCGCGAGCGCCCAGCGGTGCTCGAAGGAATGGAAGCCGCCCGGGGTCATGAGGGGCCCCGGCGGCGTTTCCCTCGGCGCGCGACCCTCGATCCAGGCGAGATACGCCCGACCGTCGAACGTCGGGATCGTCGGGCGCAGACGCTCCCAGGCACGCGGCGAAGCCCACACGAGGCCGGTGCCCCGTGGGCCGAAGAGCCACTTGTGGCACCCGGAGACGAAGACGTCGGCGCCGAGGTCGAGTGGCGACTCGCCCTCGACGCCGAACGCGTGCACGCCGTCGATCGAGAGGAGAACCCGCTCCCGTTGGCGGCGGCGGCGGTTCACGCGCGCGACGACGTCCGCGATCTCGCGGAGCGGAAGCTTCACCCCGGTGGACGAGTGCACCCAGGTGAGAGCGAGGCATCGCGTGTGCGGACCAATCCCGCGGGACACCGCCGTCACGATCGCCTCCGGCGACGCGGCCTCGGGCTCCTCATAGAGGCGAATGCGGCGAACCGTGACGCCGTCGAGCTCCCGGCGGAGGCGGAGCGCCTCGTGCGTCGCGTAGAAGTCGTGCTCGGTCGTCACGACCTCGTCGCCCCGCTCGAGGCGAAGACGCGCATAGACGAGCCCGAGCCCCATCGTGGTCGAGTCGGTGAGGGCGACGTGCTCGGGGTCGGCACCCAGATACCGGGCGGCGGCACCGCGCGCCGCCTCCTCGAGCGCGGTCTCCGACTCGCGGAGGTAGAGCGCCGCGTTGGCGTCGAGCTCACGTCGATGCCGCTCGATCGCCTCGCGCACGAGGCGCGGGTGCGAGGCGAGCAGGAAGGTCGTCAGGTTGACGGAGTGACGGTCGAGCGCGAAGAGACGCTCGTCGCGGCCGGAAACGGATTCGCTCCCCGCCGCCTCCGCCGTGCCCTCGCGGTCGGCAACCTCGCGCGCCGCGAGGTAGCCGCCCGCCCCGGCGATGGACGAGGCACCGACGAGGAGCCCCCCGCGAAGGAGAAGCGCACGGCGGTCGAGGCGGGGCGAGGAGTCGCTCACCGAATCAGCTCCAAAACGGCCAGCCGGAACGGGGCGAGCGGGCGGGCGTGAACGGGGACGAAGGCGCCGACGGGAACGCCGCCAAGGAGAAGCGGCGTCGGCCGGCGGCCCCGAGACGCCCCACGCATGCCGTCGTTCTACACCGATCCGCGCGGCCGCGTTCCCGAGGGGAGCCGGCGTCGAGCCCGCTATGCGTCCTCGACGACGCGCTTGAAGACGAGGACGTGGCACGGTCCGCGGTGGTCTGCGAGCTCGACGTCTACGCCCATCCAGACGAGCTCCCATCCCTCGGCGGCGAAACGCTGCAGGTGCTCGAGAAGCAGCCGGGAGTCGAGCCGGGGATCCATCCCCCGCAAGTCCCACACATCGACCGCGTGTTCGACGGCGCGCATCGCTCCTCCTTGGCCGGCGCTCTTCCACTACGCCGGCGATCGCCGCCACGTTCCTTGCCGCGCTCGCTGCGGCCGAGCGCCTACGTCTCGAGGAGGCGCTCGAGGGCCACCTCGTCGAGGAGCGGAACGCCGGCCCGCTGCGCCTTCGCGAGCTTCGACCCCGGCTCCTCGCCGACGACGAGGCCGGTCGTCTTCCTCGAGACGGACTCGATGACGCGCGCTCCCTTCGCCTCGAGAGCAGACTTCGCCTCCTCGCGCGACCACCGCTCGAGCGTCCCCGTGATGACGTAGGTCTGCCCGGAGAGCGGCCCCTCGACCGGCCGCTCCTTCTCACCGACCTCGAACCGAAGCCCGAGCTCGCGGAGCTCGGCGACGAGCCGCCGATTCTCGTCGTCGGCGAACCATTCGGCGATCGCCTCCGCCCGGTCGGGACCGATCCCCTCGACCTCCTGGATCTCCTCCTGACTCGCATCGATCAGACAGTCGATGGAGGCGAAATGGCGCGCGAGGTTCACGGCGGTCACCCAACCCACCTGCGGGATGTTGAGACCGAAGAGGACCCGCGAGAAGGGCTGCTCCTTCGAGCGCTCGATCGCTTCGATCGCCTTCCGCGCCGAGATCTCGCCAAAGCCCTCGTGCTCGATGAGCTGCTCGGGGGTCAGCCGGTACAGGTCGGGCATCGAGCGCAGAAGCCCTTCGTTCCAGAACCGGCGCACGAACTGCTCGCCCACGCCCTCGATGTCCATCGCCGCCATCACCCAGTGGATGAGCGTCTCGAGCCCGCGCGACGGGCACGCCCGGTTCGGGCAGCGGTGCATCGCCTCGCCCTCCGGCTTCACCACCTCGGTCCCGCAGAGCGGACAGTTCCTCGGCATGCGGAAGGGCTCCGTCGCAGGCGCGTGCGGGAGCACGGGACCGACGACCTGCGGAATGACGTCGCCCGCGCGCTGGACGATCACGGTGTCGCCTTCGCGGATGTCCTTGCGGTTGATGTCCTCCTCGTTATGGAGCGTCGCGGTCGAGATCGTGACGCCCCCGACCTCGACGGGCTCGAGCTGGGCCCAGGGGTTCAGGTTCCCGGTTCGACCGACGCGGATGTGGATCTTCAGGAGCTTCGTCGGCGCCGTCATCGGCGCCCACTTGTAGGCGCGAGCCCAGCGCGGCCGGTCGTGGAGCGAGCCGAGCCGGCGCTGCTGGTGGAGCGAGTCGATCTTCACGACGATCCCGTCGATCTCGTAGTCGAGCTCGACGCGCCGCTTCTCCCACTCGCGACAGGCACGCGCGACGGTCTCGACCGACTCGTGCCGCTCGGCGAACGGGTTCGTCCGGAAGCCGCGCTCACGCAGCCACTCGAGCGCCTGCGAGTGCGTCTCGAGCTCGACGCCGTCCCCGTATCCGAGGCCGTGAATCCAGATGGAGAGGTCGCGAGAGGCGGTGATGCGGGGGTCCTTCTGGCGAAGCGAGCCCGCGGCGGCGTTCCGTGGATTCGGCGCCGTCTTCTTCCCCTCGGTCGCGAGGCGCTCGTTCAGCCGGCGAAACCCAGAGAGCGGGAGGTAGACCTCGCCGCGCACCTCGAGAACCGCCGGCGGGACCTCTCCGTCTTCGATCCGCAGACGGAGCGGGATCGCCTTGATCGTCTTCAGGTTCGGCGTCACGTCCTCGCCGCGGACGCCGTCGCCGCGGGTCGCGCCGCGTACGAGGACGCCTCCCTCGTAGACGAGCGAGACGGCCGAGCCGTCGATCTTGGGCTCCGTCACGTACGCGACCGGCTCGTCGGAGTCGAGGCGCTTGCGGACGTCCTCGGCCCATCTCCGGAGCTCCTCCTCGTCCTTCGCCTTCTCGAGCGAGCCCATCGGCGCGAGGTGCTCGGCCTTCGGAAACACCGCGGACGGCGTCGCGCCGACCCGCTGCGTCGGCGAGTCGGGCGTCGCGAGATCGGGGTGCTCGCGCTCGAGCGCGACGAGCTCGTCGTACAGACGGTCGTATTCGGCGTCCGAGAGACTCGGGTCGTCGAGGACGTAGTACTCGTAGCTCGCCTGGTCGAGGATCCGGCGGAGCTCGGCGACGCGCTCCTCGACCGCCGCGACGGCCCTAGAGGACATCGAGGAGCTCCTCGGGCGAGTGGACGACGACGTCGGCGCCCGCCCCGCGCAGCGTTTCTTCCGGGTGGATCCCGCCCCAGAGGACGGCGACCGAGAAGACGCCCGCGCCCTTCCCCGCGGCGACGTCGAAGGGCGAGTCGCCGACGAACGCCGCGGCGCCGGGCGTGCCCGCAAGCCGATCGAGGGCGAGGAGGACCGGCTCGGGATCCGGCTTGTGTCGCGCCGTGTCGTCGGCCGTCACGACCGCGTCGAACCAGCGTTCGAGATCGAGGACGCGGAAGGCGAGATCGACCGTGCGCCGCCGCTTCGCGGTGACGACGCCGAGCCGCCGCCCCTCGGCGCGCAGGCTGGCGAGCAGCCGGTCGACTCCCTCGAAGGCCTCGAGCTCCTCGTGGAGCGGCGTGTTGTGCGCCCGATAGGCCTCCACGAGGTCGTCGACGCGACCGGCGTCGAAGACGCGCATCTGGTCGTGGATCGTCGCCCCGCCGACCGCCGCGGCGAGCTCCTCGTCGGGGATCTCACGCGCGAGCACCGTCCGGGTCGCATGCCGGAAGGAGGCGAGGATCATCGCGCCGGAGTCGATCAGCGTGCCGTCGAGGTCGAAGAGAACCGTGGGATAGCGCACCCGGGGTGATGCTAGTTGCCCGGACGGAGGCGGCTCAGGCGATGGCCCTTCTCGTCTCTCCGTGCCTGCCGCGCTCAGCCTCTGACGCGCGACGGCGAGCGTCTGCGGCTCGCACACGATCGCGGACAGCCGCTCGCTGATCGGCGCTTGCGATCCCCAGAAGGGTCACCCGGCACTGGGACAGCCGACGTCGAAGAGGAGGCGCGGAAGGAGCGACGCGACGCGCGAGCGCTACCGGGCGATGTGAGGAGTCGACCCGGCAGAACGACGGCCCCACGTGTCCGGTCGATTCCGCGAAAGAAGAAGACGGAGAACGGTGTGCGAGTCGCAGCCGCGCTGGAGCAGGTCGGCCGCCTTCCCGACGCTGATCCCGGGAGTGGCGGCGATCGCGACCGCCGCCTCGGCGTCGCAGCCGACGTCGCGAAGCGCGTGGTAGCGCGCCGCGATGAGTGCCTCCGCCTCCTCACCTTGGAGCGCAAGGAACTCGTCTTCCGAGATGCTGAGATTCCTAGTGATCGTCACCGGCCCGCCTTTCCCGGCGGCTTCGCCTGTCAGGGAGGGAGAGGGGGCGAACCGCCGCAAGTCCGCCCCCGACGTGGTGTCCCGGCCCCCGCCGCATCGGGGCCCGAATCACTCACTGGCCTAACGATCGGCGAGCGCGCCTGCTTCACTCCATCGCCCCGAAGGTGGTTCACCTGCTCGCTTCACGCCGGCCGTCCGGTGGATCGACGAGCGGGTGCGACCCCAGGTGAGTGCGCGAATCGGTGGCGTTCGCGTGACTGGTCGCTAGTAGTCGACGCGCTCGAGGTAGAGACCCCACGGGGGAGCGGTCGCCCCGGCCTCGGCGCGCGGCCTTCCCTCGAGGAGTCGCGCGAACGCGGCCGGCTCGGTCGTGAGCATCGTCCCGACGAGCGTTCGCACCATGTGCCGCAGGAAGCTCTCCGCCGTGATCCAGAGCTCCAAGACGTCTGTGCGCGCCTTCCAGCGCGCTTCCTCGACTGCCCGCGCGAAGCCCTCGTGCTGGGTGTCCGTCGGCGTGAAGGCGCGGAAGTCGTGTTCGCCGCGAAGGAGCGCGGCGAGCTCGCCGAGGCGCGCCGCGTCGAGCGGCGCCGGGTGCCAGAGCGAGCGGCGACGCTCGAACGCCGACGGCGTCCGCCGGGTCCAGACGCGGTACCGATATGTCCGGGAGCGCGCCGAGAAGCGAGCGTGGAAGTCGTCCGTCGCCTCCTCCGCCGCGACCGCGGCGACGTCGTCGGGCAGGCGAGCGTTCAGCGCCTCGACCGCCCGCTCCGGCGGCGGCCCTGCGCCGGCGGTGAAGCTCACCACCTGACCGCGCGCATGCACCCCGGCGTCCGTTCGCCCCGCCACCGCGAGCCCACGCCACAACGGGAAGACGCCGTCCAGCGCCTCGCGCACCACTCCCTCCACCGTTCGTAGGCCGGGCTGCGCCGCCCATCCCGAGAACTCGGTCCCGTCGTACTCGAGCACGAGCTTCACCGTCGCC
The DNA here is from genome assembly GCA_030861005.1 of Actinomycetota bacterium. Taxonomy (GTDB): domain Bacteria; phylum Actinomycetota; class Thermoleophilia; order Gaiellales; family Gaiellaceae; genus JALZFU01. The sequence goes on along the minus strand of JALZGN010000216.1, from coordinate 14,566 downwards.
ACGAGGCGCAACCTAGCCCCTCGACCGCCGTCTCACTCGACGTGGCCCGTCGCTTCGTCCTCGGCCTCCTCGCCGCTCTCGCCCTCGGCGCCACCGCTGCCGGCCTGCTTCTGGCGCGCGGCGATCGGGCATCCCCGCCTCCCGGCGGCACGCCTCAGGCTCCGATCGCAACGCAGCGCCTCCTCGCCCACCTCGGCGCACTCGAGCGGATCGCGAACGAGCACGGCGGGACGCGGGCGAGCGGCACGGCGGGATACGAGGCATCCGTCCGCTACGTGGTCGCGGAGCTTCTGGAAGCGGGCTACGAGCCGATCCTGCAGCGCTTCGCGTTTCCGTTCTTCGCCGAGACGGCGCCGCCGCGCCTCGACCTCGTCGAGCCGCGCGTCGCCGGCGAGCTCCCTCCCGACGTCGTCACCATCGGCTACTCCGCGACCGGCGACGTCCGCGGACGCGTCGTTCCCGTCGACGTCCGGATCCCGCCCGGCAGGCCGAACTCGAGCTCGAGCGGCTGCGACCGCTCCGACTTCGAGGGATTCCCGCGTGGCGCCGTCGCGCTCGTCCAGCAGGGCGGCTGCTTTCTCTTCCTGAAGGCCGAGAACGCCGAGCGGGCGGGCGCGAGCGCCGTGGTCGTCTTCAACGAAGGTCAGCCGGGCCGCCGGGACGCGCTCCCGGCGACGCTCGGCCGCCCCGGAATCTCATTTCCCGTCATCGGAGTCTCGTACGAGGCGGGCCGGACCCTCGCCGAGCTCGCCGCGCGTCGGTCCGCGGTGGTCCGCGTCGCGGCGAGGACCGAAAGCGGCCGGCGCGAGACTGCGAACGTCCTCGCCGCGCTCCCGGGGCGAGACGACGAGACCGTCGTCCTCGGCGCCCACCTCGACTCCGTCATGCACGGTCCCGGAATCAGCGACAACGGGACCGGCGTGGCCGCCGTCCTCGAGGTCGCGCGTGCGACGCGCCGGACGGTCGCGAGGTCGAAGCGGACCGTCGTCTTCGCCTTTTTGGGCGGCCGAGGAGCTCGGCCTCTGGGGTTCGAGCGAGTACGTGCGGCGGCTCGGGGACGGCGCGAGCGAGCGCGTCGTGGCGGCCGTGAACGTGGACATGCTCGGCTCGAGGAACGCCGTCCGTTTCGTCTACGACGGTGACGGCTCCGAGTCGGGCGCCCCGGGACCCGAGGGCTCGGGAGCAATCGAGCGACTCTACCTCGACTATTTCCGCCGCGCGGGGCTCGCGGTCGAAGGGGTGCCCGTGGCGCTTCCGTCCGACGAGCTCCCGTTCCTCCAGGCTGGGATCGCCGTGGGCGGCGTCTACAGCGGCTCCGACGAGGCGAAGTCGCGTGCGCAGGAGCAAGCCTTCGGCGGCGAGGCCGGCGAGCCGCTCGATCCGTGCTACCACCGCCCGTGCGACACGACGAACGGAATCGACGCCCGGACGCTGGCGGAGCTTACTCGCGCGAGCGCGGCCGTCGTCGCCCGCCTCGCCGCCGGCACCTCTTGACGATGCCTCATCGTAAGTCTATACTTACCGTAAGTGGAGACTTACGGAGTTGTGATCGCCGCCCTCGCGGATCCCACGCGCCGGGCGGTCTTCGAGCGGCTTCGGAACGGCCCGCGGGCGGTCGGCGAGATCGCGCGCTCCCTTCCGGTCAGCCGTCCGGCCGTCTCGCAGCACCTTCGCGTGCTCAAGGCGGCCGGGCTCGTCAGCGAGCGGCGGGACGGAACACGCCGGCTCTACAGCGTCAACGGGGACGGGCTCGCCGAGCTCCGCGAGTACGTCGAAGGGTTCTGGCAGGACGCGCTGGACGCCTTCAAGGCGGCAGCGGAGAGCGACAAGGGAGTCAGACGATGAGTGAGCGGACGATCGACACCGGCACGGCCGTTCGAAAGAGCGTGACCGTGACCGCGCCCGTCGAGCGGGCGTTTCGGATCTTCACCGACGAACTCGGATCGTGGTGGCCCTTCCAGGGCCACTCTCTCAGCGACGCCGAGGTCGAGACCGCGGTCCTCGAGGGCCGCGTCGGCGGGCGGCTCTTCGAGCGCTCCCGCGACGGTCGCGAGCTCCTCTGGGGCACGATCGTCGCCTGGGAGCCGCCCCACCGCTTTGCGACCACGTGGCACCCGGGGCGGGACGAGGCGACAGCGCAGGAGCTCGAGGTCCGCTTCCACGCCGAGGGCGACCGGACGCGAGTCGAGGTCGAGCACCGAGGATGGGAGAGGCTCGGCGACGAGATGCCGGAAGTGATCCGAAGCTACGAGGAAGGCTGGGATCGCATCGGCAAGCGGTACGCCGCTGCTGTCGGCTAGGGGATCGCCCGCTCGGCCGAGCTCCTACCGCTCGTCGGTCGCCGCGGCCGCGCGGGGGCGCGCGGGCACGTAGTCCACGAGCTCGAGGTAGGCCATCGGCGCAGCATCGCCCGCCCGGGGGCCGAGCTTGACGACGCGGGTGTAGCCGCCGTTTCGCTCCGCGAACCGCGGCGCCACCTCGGCGAAGAGCTTGTGGGCGACCGGCTTCGAGCGCAGGAACGCGACCGCTTGCCGATGCGCGGCGAGGTCGCCCCGCTTCCCGAGCGTGATCATCTTCTCGACGATCGGGCGCACCTCCTTCGCCTTCGCCTCGGTCGTCCGTATTCGGCCGTGCTCGATGAGCGCGCCGGCGAGGTTCGCGTAGAGCGCCTTCCGGTGGGCCGAGTCGCGGCCGAGCTTCCTGCCTGCCCGCTGGTGCCGCATCGAAGGGTCGCTAGCCGTCTCGGAGGTTCAGTCCGTGAGCGGCGAGCGTCTCGCGAACCTCTTCGATCGACTTCTTCCCGAAGTTCGGAATCGCGGCGAGCTCGTCCTCGCTCTTCGTGACGAGGTCGCCGATCGTCTCGATCCCGACCCGCTTCAGGCAGTTGTACGAGCGGACGCCGAGCTCGAGCTCCTCGATCGGAAAGTTCTCCATCCCGTGCGCCTGCGGCGCCTCGGTCTCGAGCTCCGGGCGCGGTTCGGCGAGCCCCTCGATCCGCTCGATGTCTGTGAAGATGGCGAGCTGGCGAATCAGGATCTCGGCCGCCTGCCCGATCGCCTCGCGCGGATCGAGCGATCCGTCCGTCGTCACGTCGAGCATCAGCTTGTCGTAGTCGGTGCGCTGGCCGACGCGCGCCGCCTCGACCTCGTACGAGACGCGGCGGACCGGCGAGAACATGGCGTCGACCGGGATCGTCCCGATCGAGTGCTCGGGACCGCGGTTCAGCTCGGCCGGGACGTACCCTCGACCGCGCCCGATCGTGAGCGTGAGCTCGAGCCGTCCCTTGTCGGCCAGGTGCGCGATCTCAAGCTCGGGGTTCAAGATCTCGAGGTCGGCCGGCGCCTCGATGTCGGCGGCGGTCACGGCCCCGGCGCCACGCTTGTCGAGGCGAACCTCGATCTCGGGCGAGTCGCCGTGGAGTCGGCACGTGAGGCTCTTCAGGTTGAGGATGATGTCCATCACGTCCTCGCGGACACCGGGGAGCGTCGTGAACTCGTGCGCGACGCCCTCGATTTTCACCGAGGTGACCGCGGCGCCCTCGAGCGAGGAGAGGAGCACCCGGCGCAGCGAGTTGCCGAACGTATAGCCGAACCCGCGGTCGAGCGGCTCGATCGCGAAGATGCCGTGGTTTTCGTCGACCTCCTCGTGCGTGATCTTCGGCACCTGGAAGTCCATAGAAAGCGTTCTCGTAGCCATGCGTCAGTCCCTTCTTGCGTTCCGCGGGGGGGAGACGGATTCGCCCCTACTTCGAGTACAGCTCGACGATCAGCTGTTCCTGCACGGGGGTGTCGATCTCCTCCCGCTCGGGAGGCTTCAGCACCTTGCCCGTCAGGTTGTCGTGGTCGGCCTGGAGCCACGGTGTCACCGAAGCGGTGAGGTCGGTGGCGTCTCGGATCACCGGCTCGGCCGAGCTCCCCGGCTTCATCGTAACCGTGTCGTTCGTCCGCACTTGGTAGCTCGGGATGTTCACCCGGCGACCGTTGACGTGGAAGTGGCCGTGGCGGATGAGCTGGCGCGCCTGCGCCCGCGAGGCCGCGAACCCGAGCCGGTAGACGACGTTGTCGAGCCGAAGCTCGAGCATCCGGAGGAGCTCCTCGCCCGTAATCCCGGATCGGCGCGAAGCCTTGTCGTAGTACCCCCGGAACTGCTTCTCCAGGATCCCGTAGTAACGGCGCGCCTTCTGCTTCTCGCGAAGCTGCAACAGGTACTCCGACTGCTTGATCCGGCCGCGGCCGTGCTCGCCCGGCGGGTAGCTGCGGCGCTCCACGGGACACTTGTCCGTGAGGCACTTCTCGCCCTTGAGGAAGAGCTTCATGCCCTCCCGGCGGCAGTTCCGGCACTTCTTCCCGAGGTTCTCGCGCGCCATCGCTAGCGGCCACCTCCGCAGGCCGGAGGTCGAGGGAAGCGGGTCGCCATCACACCCTCCGTCGCTTCTTCTGACGGACGCCGTTGTGCGCCTGCGGCGAGACGTCGCGCACGCCGAGCACTTCGAGACCGGCCGCCTGAAGCGAGCGGATGGCGGTCTCGCGCCCCGATCCCGGTCCCTTCACGAACACCTCGACCTTCTGGAGGCCGTGCTCCATGCCTTTCTTCGCGCACGCGTCGGCGGTCACCTGTGCGGCGAAGGGAGTCGACTTCCGCGAGCCCTTGAAGCCGGCGGAGCCCGCGCTCTCCCACGCGATCACGTTCCCCTCCTTGTCCGTCAGGGAGACGATCGTGTTGTTGAACGACGTCTTGATGTGCGCCTGTCCGACCGCGATGTTCTTCTTGACGCGGCGGCGCGTTCGTCCTCTCGCGGCGCGGCGAGGCGGCGCCATCGCTAGCGGTCACCTCCGCAGCAGGTCACGGTCGCGGACGGCGTAGAGCAAGCAAGGCGATGACGCGGGCCTCGGTCGTTGCCGCAGACCACGGGCGAGGCCGAGGACGACGCGTGGCGCTGCTTCACAGCCGCTACACGAGCGCGAGCCGTGAGGAAGGCGGCCGGCGTCATTACCCCTTCTTCTTTCCGCGACCGACGGTCTTCTTCGGCCCCTTGCGCGTGCGAGCGTTCGTCTTCGTGCGCTGGCCGTTCACCGGGAGCCCACGGCGGTGGCGGACACCACGGTAGGCGGCGATCTCCTGCAGCCGCTTCACGTTCTGGGAGCGCTCGCGGCGCAGGTCGCCCTCGACCTCGAGGTTCCCGTCGATGTACGAGCGGAGTCGCGTGATCTCCTCGTCGGTGAGGTCGCGGACCTTCTCGTCGGCGGAAAGTCCGAGCTCGGCCGTCACCTTGCGTGCCGTCGAGGGGCCGATTCCGTAGATGTACGTGAGGGCGACCTCGAGGCGCTTCTCGCGCGGGAGGTTCACGCCTGCGATACGAGCCAAGGTTCCTCCTTACCCCTGCCGCTGCTTGTGTCGCGGATTGGTGCAGATGACCAGCACGCGGCCGTGCCGCTTGATGACGCGGCAGCGGTCACACATCGGCTTCACGGACGGGCGGACCTTCATCTGCGAGAGAACGGACTTGCAGCCACGCCAAAATTCGGCGAAGCCGCAACCCGGTCATGGTAGCAGAGACCGTACCGGCGCCTCCGTAAGGATTCGGGGCCCGGCCTCCGTCACCGCGACCGTGTGCTCGAAGTGCGCCGCGAGCGAGCCGTCCGCGGTCGAGATCGCCCAGCGGTCGTCCGCCAAGACGACGTCGGAAGCGCCGGCCGTGATCATCGGCTCGATCGCGAGCGTCATCCCGGGAGCGAGCGTGGGACCTCGCCCGGGCTCGCCGAAGTTCGGCACCTGTGGCTCCTCGTGCATCGAGCGGCCGACGCCGTGACCGACGAGCGCGCGGACGACCGAGAACCCTGCCGACTCGGTCGTCACCTGCACGGCCGCCGAGATGTCGCCGACATGGTTCCCGGGTCGCGCCTCCGCGATCCCGGCGGCGAGAGCCGCCTGGCAGGCGTCGAGGAGGCGCTGGGCCTCGGCGTCGATCTCGCCGACGGGGAACGTGTAGGCCGAGTCGCCGACGAACCCGTCGAGGGTGACGCCGACGTCGATCGACATGATGTCGCCCTCCTCGAGACGGTACGAGCCCGGAATCCCGTGGACGACCATCGAGTTCGGCGACGAGCAGATCGAGCGGGGGAAGCCGCGGTATCCCTTGAAGGTCGGGATGCCGCCGTGCGAGCGGATGAACTCCTCCGCCAACTCGTCGAGGTCGGCCGTCGTCACCCCGGGCTGGATCTCCTCGCCGATCGCGCCGAGGGTCTCGACGACCAAGCGGCCCGCGCGCGCCATCGCCTCGATCTCGTCGGGGGACTTTCGGATGATCATCGGGCGGCCGCGGTTCCGAGGACGCTTTGCACCTCGGCGAAGACCTCGTCGATCGTCCGGTCGGCGTGGATTCCGACGAGGATTCCCTTCGCCCGGTAGTACGCGATGAGCTCGTCGGGCACGCTCATCGTCTGCATCCGCCGATGGATCACCTCGGGCGTGTCGTCCTCGCGCCCCTGCTCGAGGGCGCGTTTCAGGAGCCGCTGCTCCGCCAGCTCCTCGGGAAGCTGAAAGTCGAGGACGAGGGTGAGTTCGCGCTCGCTCTCCCCCAGGATCTCGTCGAGCGCTCTCCCCTGGCGGAGCGTTCGGGGGAAGCCGTCGAGCACGAAGCCCTCGCGCGTGTCCGCGTCGGCGAGCCGCGCGCGCACGAGGTCGATCGTGAGGCCGTCCGGAACGAGATCGCCGGCGTCCATGATCGGCTTCACGCGCCGGCCGAGCTCGGAGCCGGCGGTGACCGCTGCCCGATACATGTCGCCGGTGTTCACGTGCGGGATCCCGAGCTCGGCCGAGATGCGCTTGCCCTGCGTTCCCTTCCCGGCCCCGGGCGGGCCGAGAATCACGACGTCGAGCGACACGCTCAGTGGCTCGGCCGGTCGCCCTGCCGTGTTTCAGGCGCGCGAGAGCTGAGCCAGCGTGAGATGCAGGGAGCCCCCGTGCTGGCGGTGCGGGGGAGTGAGAGAACGACGCCTCGGGAAGCGCTTGCGGCGGCGAGGGGCGTCGTAGAGGCGGTCGGTCGAGCCCCGATCACCGGAGGAAACCCTCGTAATGACGCATCATCATCTGCGACTCCATTTGCCGCATCGTGTCGAGTGCGACGCCCACGACGATGAGAATCGACGTCCCGCCCAGGGCCGCCGACGTCGCTTGCGAGAACCCGCCGTAGCGAATGAAGAGGGTTGGGAGGGTCGCGACAACGGCGAGGTAGAGGGACCCCGGAAGCGTGAGCCGAGTGAGGACGCGGTCCAGGTACTGGGCGGTCGGCGGGCCGGGACGGATGCCCGGGACGTAGCCGCCGTGCTTACGGAGGTTGTCCGCCTGGTCGACTGGGTTGAACTGAACGGCCGTGTAGAAGTACGTAAAGATCACGATCAGAAACGCCTGCAGGAGCACGTAGACGATGTCGCTCGGCTGGAAGTGGCTATTGATGAACGTCTGCGTCGTCGGGAAGAACTGGGCGATCGTCGGCGGGAAGGCCATGATCGCGGCCGCGAAGATGATCGGGATAACCCCCGCCATGTTGACTCGAAGCGGCATGTACGTGCTTCCGCCCGTCGTCATCCGGCGGCCGACCATCCGTTTCGCGTACTGGATCGGGATTCGGCGCTGGCCCTCCTGGACGAAGACGACCGCGACGATGATCGCGATGCCGATGAGCGGGAACATGAGGCGCTCGAACGAGTCGCCCTCGTACCACGCCCTGATTCCGCCCGGCAGTCCGGACAGGATCGACGCGAAGATGAGGAGCGAGATCCCGTTCCCGATTCCGCGCTTCGTGATCAGCTCGCCGAGCCACATGAGGAGTGTCGTCGCAGCGGCGAGCGAGACGACGATCAGGATGAACCGGCTCGGCGTCAGCTGCAGCGCCCCTTGGCGCTCGAAGAGGTACGAGTAGCCGGCTGCCTGGAGGGCCGCGAGCACGACGGTGAGGTAGCGGGTGTACTGGTTGATCTTCGCGTACCCGGCCTCGCCCTCTTTCTGCAGCTGCTCGAGGCGCGGAACGACGACGGTCAGGAGCTGCAGGATGATCGACGCCGTGACGTACGGCATGATCCCGAGCGCAAAGAGCGCGAACTGCGAGAGCGCGCCTCCCGAGAAGATGTTCAGGAGGCCGAGGATCGTGCCTCCCTGGCCCGAGAAGTAGCTCTCGATCTCGTCCGGGTCGACACCGGGCGTCGGAATCCAGCTTCCGAGCCGATAGACGGCGAGGATGAACGCGGTGAAGAGGACTCGGCGGCGGAGCTCGGGGACCCGCCAGGCGTTCGTGAGCCAGCTGAACACCGAGATCTACCCCTCGCCCCCGGGCGCTTGCTCGGCGCCCGTCTCGCCAAGGGCGGGATCCGGCGCCGGTTTCTCGCCCTTCGCGCCGCGCGTCGTCTCACCGGCTGCCTCGGCGTCCGTCTCCTTCGCGGTGCTTGGCTGCTCGCTCTCCGTCGTGTCCGAAGGCTCCCGGAGCGAGGTCGCGCTCCCGCCCGCCGCCTCGATCTTCTCGCGCGCTCTCGCCGAGAACGCGTGCGCCGTCACGCGCAGCTTCTTCCTGAGGTCGCCGTTTCCGAGGATCTTCACGTCGTCGCGCGCGTTCTTCACGAGGCGCTTCTCGACGAGCGCTTCCAGCGTCACGTCGGCGCCGTCCTCGAAGACGCGCTCGAGGTCGGCGACGTTTACCGCGAGCGTTCGGGTCCGGTGAGGGCCGATCGGCATCGCGTCTTTCGAGTACGGACCCCGCTGCTTGCCGAGGCGCATGTAGACGGGCATTTGGCCGCCCTCGAACCCCGGCCGGAGGTTGTGCGACCCGGAGCGCGCCTTCTGGCCCTTGATGCCGCGCCCGGCATAGCGGCCCTTGCCCGAGCCGAGCCCCCGACCGACGCGCTTGCGAGGCGTCCGCTTCTGGGCGGGCTGCAAGTTCGAGAGGGTGAGATCGTCCGTCTCGGGAGGCATCGCGACTAGCCCTCTTCCACCTTCACCAGATGGCGGACCTTCCTCACCATGCCGAGCGTTTCCGGCGAGTCCTTCCGCTCGACGCTTTGACCGATCTTGCCCAGCCCGAGCGCGCGCAGCGTGCCTCGGTGGCGGTCGGTCTGGCCGATCTGGCTCCGGACCTGCGTGATCTTAAGCTTCGCCACGCTCGTCCTTCCGCTCCGTTTCCGCCGCGCCCGGCTCCTCCACCCCCGTCGCGACGGCGGCGTTCTCCCTCTCGGCGTCGGAGCTCCGCGCCGGCAGGGGCAGGACATCCGCCACCGCCTTGCCGCGAATCCGCGCGACCTCGTCGGGACGTCGCAGCTTCTTGAGCCCGTCGACCGTCGCCTTGAGCATGTTGATCGGCGTCGGCGTGCCCAGGCTCTTCGCGAGGATGTCGCGGATCCCGGCGAGCTCGAGGACGGCGCGCACGCCGCCGCCCGCGATGACCCCGGTGCCCTCGCTGGCGGGGCGGAGCAGCACACGCGCGGCGTCGAACCGTCCGATCACCTCGTGCGTGATCGTCGTCCCATGCCGCGGCACGGCGAAGATGTTCTTCTTCGCATCGTCCACCGCCTTCGAGATCGCGAGCGGCACCTCGCGCGCCTTCCCGTAACCGACCCCGACCCGGTCGACCTCGTCTCCGATGACGACGAGGGCGGTGAACGAGAAGCGGCGACCGCCCTTGACGACCTTGGCGACGCGGTTGATCTCGACCACGCGCTCCTTGAGCTCGCGCATCTCCTGTGCGTCGATCGCGGTCACTAGAACCGGAGCCCCCCCTCCCGGGCCGCGTCGGCGAGCGCCTTCACGCGTCCGTGGTACAGGTAGCCGCCGCGGTCGAAGACTGCCGTCTCGATACCCGCCTTCTTCGCCGACTGGGCGATCAGCTTCCCGACCTCGGCCGCCTGCTCGGTCTTCGTGCCCTTGAACGTCTTCTTGACTCCAAGGTGGCTCGCGGACGCGAGCGTTCTCCGCTCGACGTCGTCGACGAGCTGCGCCTCGATGCCGCGGTTCGAGCGGAAGACGACGAGGCGCGGCCGCTCTTCCGTCCCCGAGATGTCGCGACGGATCCGCCGGTGGCGGCGGAGGCGGGCGTCGCGCGTCGTCAACGTGCCCATTCCGTCTCCTGCAAGCGAAGCGCTGGGATACACCACGGCATTCTCACGCTCGTTTCCCGACCTTCCGCGCGACGTACTCGCCGGCGTAGCGGATGCCCTTGCCCTTGTAGGGCTCCGGTGGCCGGACGCGGCGCACGTCGGCCGCGACCTGGCCGACGCGCTGCTTGTCGATCCCCTTGACGACCACCTCAGTCGGAGTCGGAACCTCGAAGGAGATCCCGTCCGGCGGACTCATGACGACGGGGTGGGAGTAGCCGACCGACAACTCGAGCGCGCTCCCGCGAAGCGCTGCCCGGTAGCCGACTCCCGTGATCTCGAGCCGCTTCTCGAACCCCTTCGTGACGCCCTCGACCATGTTTGCGACGAGCGATCGCGTGAGGCCGTGCAACGCGCGGTCCTCGCCGCGGTTGGTCGGCCGCCGGACGAGAAGCTCGCCGTCGCCCTGCTCGACCGCGATCCGCGAAGGGACCTCCTGTGCGAGCTCGCCGAGCGGGCCGTTCACCATGACGCGCCCTGGGGAGATCGAGACGCTGACGCCTGCTGGGACTGCGACCGGCTGTTTCCCGATCCGACTCACAACTTGGTTCCGAGCTCCATTCCTAGTGGTTGAAAATCGCTCACCAGACGAAACAGACGACTTCTCCCCCGACGCCGAGCTCCTGCGCGCGCCGGGTGGTGACGAGCCCACTCGACGTCGAGAGGATCGCCGTGCCCATCCCGCCGAGGACGCGCGGAAGACGGTCCTTGCGGGCATAGACTCGCCGTCCGGGCTTCGAGACGCGCTTCAGATCGGTGATGACCCGCTCGCGGTTCCGCCCGAACTTGAGCTCGACGACGAGGGTATCGAACGACTCGCCCTTCTCGACGCGGTAGCCGCGGATGTAGCCCTCCTCCTCGAGGAGGCGCGCGATCTCCTGCTTCATGCGCGACGTGGGCATCTCGACGGTCGGCTGCAGAGCCTTGTTGGCGTTCCGAATGCGGGTCAGCATGTCGGCGACGGGATCAGTCAGCATTCCCGTTCCTCCCGAGCGAAGCGATGAGACTAATTCGTGTTCCGCCGAAAATGCGCAGCATTTTTCGCGGGCTCACCAGCTCGACTTCGTCATTCCGGGGATGGCGCCGTCGTGCGCGAGCTCGCGCAGACAGATCCGGCACAGACCGAACTTCCGGTAGACGGCGCGCGGCCGGCCGCAGCGGTTGCAGCGGCTGTAGCGACGCGTACGAAACCGCTGCGAGCGACCCGCTTTCGCGATGAGACTCTTCTTGGCCAAGCTTCCTCCTGCTTCCTCTCAACGAAACGGGAGGCCGAGCTCGCGCAGGAGCGCGAGGCCCTCCTCGTCCGTCTTCGCGGTGGTCGTGATCGCGACGTCCAGCCCGCGGATTGTGTCGACGTCGTCGTAGTTGATCTCGGGGAAGATGATCTGCTCCCGCACGCCGAGCGAGTACCCGCCGCGCCCGTCGAAGCTCTCCGGCGCGAGGCCGCGGAAGTCGCGGATGCGCGGGAGCGCGATCGAGACGAGCCGGTCGAGGAACTCGTACATCCGGGCACCGCGAAGCGTGACCTTCGCCCCGACCGGCATGCCGGTCCGGATCTTGAAGCCGGCGATCGACTTCTTCGCGCGCCGGACCTGGGCGCGCTGGCCCGCAATCAGCGTCAGCTCGTCGAGCGCTGAGTCGAGAGCGCGCGCGTTCGTCTTCGCCTCGCCGACACCCATGTTGAGCGTGATCTTCGCGATGCGCGGGACGTCCATAATCGACGAGTAGCCGAACCGCTCCTGCAGGCGGTCACGAACCTCCTCGTCGTAGCGCTGCTTCAGGCGCGGGACGTACGTCTCCCGTGTCTTCGACGCAGTCGCCATCATCGATCCAGAACCCCTCCGCTCGTCATCGATCGAGAACCTCTCGGCAGTCGACACGCTTGCACACGCGCACCTTCACCGTGCCGCCCTTCGCCTCCCGAAGCTCGTAGCCGACGCGCGTCGCCCGGTTGCACGTGGGGCAGACGACCATCACGTTCGAGATCGGAAGAGGCGCCGCGAGGTCGAAGACGCCGCCCGGCTGGATCTGCGGCTGTCCCATCCGGCTCGAGTCGCGGAGCGCGCGCGGCCTGCGGTGCTTCTTGACGACGTTCAGGTTCTCGACGATGACGCGCCGCTCGCGCGGGCGGGACTCGATCACGCGGCCCTGCTTGCCGCGATCCTTGCCCGCGATGACCTGGACGAGGTCGCCCTTCCTCACCTTCATCGTCACTGCCACGTCACAACACCTCCGGGGCGAGTGAGACGATCTTCATGAAGTTCTTCTCCCGTAGCTCGCGCGCGACGGGGCCGAAGATGCGGGTGCCGCGCGGGTTGTTCTGGTTGTCGATCAGGACGGCCGCGTTCTCGTCGAACGCGATCGACGTGCCGTCGTCACGCCCGAAGGGCTTCTTCGTCCGGACGACGACCGCTTTCACGACGTCGCCCTTCTTCACGGCACCCTGCGGCGTCGCCACCTTCACCGTTCCGACGATGACGTCGCCGACGTGTGCGTAGCGGCGGTGCGAGCCGCCGAGCACGCGGATGCACCGAAGCGACCGCGCGCCGGTGTTGTCCGCGACGCGGAGGTTCGATTCCTGCTGGATCATCGACTTTCGCGCTCCTCACAGCACGTGCTTCCCGAGGGCGACGAGAAAGTGGAGCTGGGACGCAGGCCTCGGTCGCCGCCGCTCGCCACGCGAGGGCGGTGACAGCGGGGAGCGTTCCCCGTAGTCGAAGCCGCGGCGAGACCGCGAACTATGAGGCGCGGGGCTCTCATCTGGCCGCTTCGATCACCTCGGCGAGGCGCCAGTTCTTGGTCTTCGAGAGCGGCCTCGTCTCGACGATCCGAACGACGTCGCCGACGTTCGCCTCGTTCCGCTCGTCGTGCGCATGAAACTTCGTCGAGCGCCGGACGACCTTCTTGTAGCGGGGGTCGGGCTTCGCCGTCTCCACGCGGACGACGATCGTCTTGTCCATCGCGCTCGAAACGACGACGCCGCGCCGCTCCTTGCGCTGCCCGCGCTCGTGCTCGGGCTTCGGAAGCCGGACGATCGCCGCCCGCTCGCCCGGGCGTAGGGCGCCCCGCTTCGTCTTCTTCGCTGCGCGAGCGGCCCTCGACCCGGGCGGCTTCCGGGGCGCCGTGACGGCTGCCGGCTCGTCCTCTGCTTCCGCCGCGCGCTCGGCCTCCGCCTCGGCGACGGGCTCGGCGTCGGCGGAGGTGGGGACCGCTTGCCCGGTCTCGACCGGCTCCTCGAGCGGCGCCTCGTCCGGGACGAGGTCTTCGGCTTTCTTCCGCGGTCGTGCCATCTACCTTCTCTCCAGCGTGTGCTCCCGCTCGGCCTGAATCGTCAGGATGCGGGCGATGTCGCGCTTCGCGAGCGAGAGGCGCGCCGTGTTCTCGAGGGCGCCGGTGGCCGCCTGGAAGCGCAGGTTGAAGAGCTCTTCCCGCGTCTCGCCGAGCCGCCGGCCGAGCTCCTCGTCCGAAAGTTCTCTCAGTTGTCTGGTTGTCACAAGCTCCGCCTCTCCAGCATTGGGGAAACCTTGGCTCCCCCACGAGCCCCCTCCTTCGGGGCTCGGTCGCACGGTTCAGTTCTCAAAGAGCTCCGCCTCTCCATCGTGGGGGAACCCATGGTTCCCGCCACGAGCCCCCTCCTTCCGGGGCTCGGTCGCACGGCTCAGTTCTCAAAGAGCTCCGCCTCTCGCTTCACGAATTTCGTCCTTACGGGCAGCTTCATGCCGGCGAGGCGCATCGCCTCGCGCGCCAGGTCCTCGGGGACGCCCGCGAGCTCGAACATGACGCGGCCCGGCTTCACGACGGCGACCCAGTGCTCGGGCGACCCCTTTCCCGATCCCATCCGAGTCTCGGCCGGCTTCTGGGTGACCGGCTTGTCGGGAAAGACGTTGATCCAGACCTTCCCTCCCCGCTTGATCTTGCGCGTCATCGCGATCCGCGCCGCCTCGATCTGGCGATTGGTGACCCACCCGGCGTCGAGCGACTTCAAGCCGAAGTCGCCGAAGTTGACGAGCTGCTGACCCTTCGCGACACCGACCCGCCGTCCGCGGTGCTGCTTTCGAAACTTCGTCTTCCTCGGCATCAGCATCCGCGCTCACCTCCGCAGCGGGACGTGCTCCCAGCCGGCGACAACACGGCTACGACCTGCCCTTCTTGCTGGCGCGGCTGCCGGACCCCTCGCCGCGCGATCTCTCGCCGCCCTCGTCGCCCGATCCTTCGAGCTTCGTCGGGTCGTCGTGCATCTGCTTCTTCGTCGTAGTGTCCGGCGCTTCGGCGACCTCGGCGGGAACCGATGGGGCGTCGAGCTCGAGGGCCGGCTGCGCCCGCCCCTCGTCGGAAACGCCGCGCTCGTCCGTCCGGGGCCGCTCGACCTGGCCCTGCTCGACGCGGCGTCCGCCGCCGCGCCCGCGCTGGCCGCCGCGCCGCCGCAC
>JALZGN010000024.1 GCA_030861005.1 Actinomycetota bacterium | reverse complement strand
GACCGCCTCTTTCGCTTCCCTCCGCTCGCGCGTTCGTCCGGGCGTCGTCGGCTCTCGCTTCGCGCGCTCGGGGGTCGCGGAAGGCTTGAGGGCGCCGAGCAAGGCGCCGAAGCCCGCCGGCTCGAGCTCGCGGGTGAGCGTCCCGCGCTCGAGCTCGCTTCGAAGACCGTCCTCGGCGACGGCGGCCGCGAGCGTTCGCGCCACCTTGTCGAGCGTCGCCTCCGTCACCGGGCGACCGGCCTCGCGAAGCGCCTCGCCGGCCGCCGCCGAGACGGTCCGGATCGCCTCTCGCTGGGCCGCGGATGCGGCCGCGAAGTCGCCCGTGCCCGTCGTCTGCACGGTGCGGACACGCTCGGCCGCCTCGACCAGCGCGCGCACGTCCCCCGGTCTCGCCCGCGCCACCCGGTTGATCGCCCACGCAGCGAGGGAGGGCTTCTGGAGGCGAGCGACGGCGTCGCCCCCGGGCCGGTCGCCCTCCCGCCGCAGCCGTCCCGCGAGCGCGTCGCGCTCGCGCACGAAGTCCTCGAGCGGAAGCGCGTAGAGCCGCTCGACCTCGGCCGGGTCCGACGCCTCGGGCGTCGACCTAGGCGCCGGCCGTCGCCGCCCGCGGCCGCGAGGAGACGAGCGGCGCGAGGAAGAAGCCGAGCGCGGTCGAGACGTACGAGAACCAAACCACGACCTCGAGGAGCGAGGGGTTCCCGTTGTAGCCGAAGAGCGCGGTCAGGAACTCGCCGGCCGTCGAGCCCTCGCCCAC
Source organism: Actinomycetota bacterium (assembly GCA_030861005.1). Taxonomy (GTDB): domain Bacteria; phylum Actinomycetota; class Thermoleophilia; order Gaiellales; family Gaiellaceae; genus JALZFU01. The sequence continues at coordinate 15,149 of JALZGN010000024.1, read as the reverse complement.
GACCGCGTTCGTGTCCCACACGTGTTCGACGAGGGCCGGGAGGAGGCCGGCCTCCTGGAACTCGTGGACCGCGTGAGCGAGAAGCCCGGCCGCGAAGACGATGAGGAGGACGCCGGTCGCGGTAAAGAACTGACGCAGGTTCAGCCGCCGCGAGCCCATGTAGAGCGCGACGCCGATCGCAATCGAGACGGCGAGCCCGGCGGCGGCTCCGACCGCGGTCACGACGGGCGAGGAGCTCTCACTGATCGCGAAGAGAAACAGCGCGGTTTCCCAACCCTCGCGGAGGACGGCGAAGAATACGACGGACGCGAGGCCGATGGCGGAGCCGGCCACGATCGCGCCCTCGATCCGCGCCTCGAGCTCCCGCTTGATGTTCACCGCCTGCTTCCGCATCCAGAAGATCATCCATGTGAGGACGGCGACCGCCGAGAGCATCGCGACGCCTTCGAAGATCTGCTCGCCACGACCCTCGAGCTCGCCGACGGTGAAGAAGAGTGCGGCGCCGGTTACGACGGAGACGGCGACGGCGGCCGCCGTGCCCGCCCAGATGACGTTGAAGTGACGGCGGTTGTCCGTCTTCGCGAGGTACGCGAGGACGATCCCGACGATGAGCGACGCTTCCAGTCCTTCGCGGGTTGTGAGGAGCGCGGCTCCCACGGTTCTCCTCCTCAGGCGCTAGGTCGACCTGTAAGGCGTACCTTACAAGCGTGGCGAGGATAGGGAGACCGACGCGGAGCTGTCAACCCGAATCGTGCTTTCCTTCCATTGCTAGGACTCCCGTTCGACGATCTGCTTCAACCGAACGAGGTCTTCCTCGAGGCGCCTCTGGGCGTGGCGCGTCACGACGCCTGCCATGAGACGCGCGATCCGGCTCTTGTACTCGGTGTCGATCGTCGTCACGAGGCGAGTGCGTCCGTCGATCTCCTCGAGGTTCTGACGAGCTGTCGCCTCGAACGCGCTCCCCCTGAGTCGCGTCGCGAGCCGCTCGTTCGGCTTCCACTCGACGACCTCCGCGTCGATCTCGATCCGCTGGCCGTGATCCTCGAAGACGTCGCGGAAGCGCGTGCCGAACTGCGGCTCGCCCTCCGTCACCTGCGCGGACTCGGTGAGCGCCCCCATCCATGCGAGGCGTTGCTCGCTCGCGATCAGGTGCGGGAAGACGTCGGCGGGAGGCCGGTCGATCTCGACCGTGTGCTCGTTTCGATGCACCGACGCTCAGTGCGCGTCGCGCTCGTCGGCGCGGCGCATCTCCTCGCTCGCCGCCCGCGCTTCTTCGTGGATGCGCCGGCGCGCGTCGGCGACGTCGCCGCCCGACATCGCTGCCGCCGGAGGGAGAGGCCGTGTCTCCTCCACCTGAGTCTCGCCCGCCATCCCGGCCGCCTCGAAATCGTCCTCGTCGGCCGCCTCCTCGCGCGCCTCGGCGAGCTTCCGGCGGAGCTCTTCGGCGCGGGGGTCGGGCGTGGGCGCCGCCGCGGATCCGCCCTCGACCACGCGCCGGCGGCGCAGGAGGAACGCGACCGCCGCCGCAGCGGCGAGCACGGCGGCAAGCGCGGCGTTTCGTTTCACATCGCGCACTCTTCCACGACGGACCGCCTCAGGGCAACCGCCGACCCCGCCGCTATACTCGACGAGCTTCCTGCCTCGCCAGGCGTCGTCCCTTCCCGAGCGACGCGGGCGGCGAGGCCGCTAGACCGGGGGAAGAGAGGAGGTCGGGAACTGAACGCCTACGAGATCATGCTGATGCTCGACCCTGACCTGGCCGAGGAGCGCCAGAATGAGATCCTCTCGCGCGCGCGCGAGCTCGTGCAGCGCGGCGGCGGGACGTGGCAGGGGCACGAGCCGTGGGGGCGGCGAAGGCTCGCCTACGAGATCGACCACAAGAACGAGGCGTATTACCACCTGCTCCACGTGGACTGCGAGCCGTCGACGCTCGACGAGCTGACGCGCGTCCTGAAGATCACGGACGGCGCCATGCGCCACATGGCGGTGCGCCGGCCGGCCGCACCGAGAGCGTCGCGCCCCACCCCGAGGCCCGAGCGGGGCGGCGAGCCCGAGCCAGCTGGAAGGACGGAATAGGACAAGGAGGCTTCCGTGGCAAACATCAACCGAGTCGTCCTCGTCGGGAACCTCACCAGGGATCCCGAGCTCCGCCATACGCCGAGCGGAACGGCCGTCTGCAAGCTCCGACTCGCGGTCAACACCCGCCAGAAGGATCCGGGCACCGGCGAGTGGGGCGACAAGCCGAACTACTTCGACGTCACCGTCTGGGGAAACCAGGGAGAGCGCTGCGCCCAGTACCTCGTGAAGGGACGGCCCGTGGCGGTCGACGGCCGTCTCGACTGGCGCGAGTGGGACGCCCAAGACGGCACGAAGCGCCAAGCGGTCGAGATCATCGCAGACTCCGTTCAGTTCCTAGGCGGCCGCGGGGAAGGCGACGGCCAACCGCAGTACGTGCCCGCGGGCGACGTGGTCGCGAACACCTCGGACTTCGGTCCCACGGGCGGCGCAGACGACGACATCCCCTTCTAGCAGGGAGTACGAGAAGAATGGCACCGAAGACGAAAGCCCCTCGCACCCGCCGAGCGGCCGCCCCGGGCGGCGGCCGGCGGAAGAGCTGCTACTTCTGCAAGGAGAAGATCGAAGAGGTCGACTACAAGAACGCCAACCAGCTCCGGCGCTACATCTCGGAGAAGGGAAAGATTCGCTCGCGCCGGATCACCGGGGCGTGCCGACGCCACCAGGACCAGATCGCGGTCGCGGTGAAGCGGGCGCGGGAGATCGCCCTCCTCCCTTACGTCGCCGGGTAGATGGAGGTCGTCCTCCTCACGGACGTCGAGAAGGTCGGCCTGCGCGGCGAGGTCGTCAACGTCTCGCGGGGCTTCATGCGGAACTACCTGCAGCCGCGCCGGCTTGCCGAGCCGGCGACACCGGCGCGCGTCGCGGAACTCGAGAAGCGCGAGGCGCAGCGCGCCCGCCACGAGGCGCGGAGCTTCGAGCACGCGCAGGAGATCGCGGAGACGCTTCGCAAGACCGTCCTTCGCTTCGAGGTGAACGCCGGTCCGCGCGGGACGCTCTTCGGATCGGTGACGCCCACCGACATCGCCGACGAGCTCTGGCGGACGCGGAAGATCCGCGTCGACCGCCGCAAGATCCACCTGAGCGACCCGATCAAGCGCGTCGGCCGCTACGAGGTTCCGATCGACGTCTTCCAGGACGTCGGCGTCGACGTGAAGACGCTCGTCGTCCCCGAGGGCGGGGAGCTACCGAGCGAGGACGAGCTCGCCGCGTGGCAGGCAGAGGAGGCGGCCGAAGCCGGGATCGCGGCCGCGCCGACGGGGTCACCGGAGGCGGCCGAACTCGCGGGCGAAGTCGGAGGAGCCGACGACGATGGCGAGGCGACCGCCCGCGAGGCGTACGCGGCGCCGGCGGCACCGTCGGAGGTCGGAGGTCCGCTAGCGGCGCCGCAGGAGAGCGAGTCGGCGCGCGAGCGGGAGCTGTCGTAACCGGTCGAGCGGCGCGCGGCTGACACCCATCCACGGGCTCCTCCACACGCTGTGGGCGCCCGGGACAACTTGCCTGCTCTTTGCGAAGCATTCGTGCGCCGTTCCTCGCCCGCTCGCGTGGACTGCACGCACGCGGCTGTGGAGAAGAGCTAGTCCGACGCGGACGGCGTCCGGTCGCTCTGCGAACTTACGTTCTCTTTTCCGAGCACAGCGGCATGCCCGCTTGTGGACATGTATCCCCGAGACACGAAGCAAGACACGTCTCATACCGTCGCGGCCGCGATGGCCGAGGCAACAGTGCGAACGGCGCCCGTCCCGCCGCAGAACCTCGACGCGGAGGAGTCGGTTCTCGGGGCAATGATGCTCTCGCCAGGCGCGATCGCGGCCGTGAGCGAAGTCCTCGACGCAGACGGCCATGACTTCTACCGCGAAAGCCACGCGAAGATCTACCGGGCCGCGCTCGCCCTCTACGCGAAGGGGGAGCCGGTCGACGCGATTACGCTGGTCGACGAGCTCGACGAGCGGGGCGAGCTCGAGGCGGTCGGCGATGCGGCTCGTGTTCACGAGCTCGCTGCGCTCGTCCCCGCGAGCGCCAACGCCCGTCACTACGCCCAGATCGTCCACGAGACATCGATCCTCCGCGGCCTGATCAAAGCGGGCGGCGAAATCGCGCGCCTCGGCTGGGAGCGGCCGGGCGACGCGACGGGCCTCGTCGACCGCGCCGAGCAGATCGTGTTCGAGCTCGGCCAAGAGCGCGCGACGAGCGAGTTCGACCACATCGAGAACCTCCTGAAGGAAAGCTTCGAGAGGATCACCGCGCTCTACGAGCTCGGCGCCGAGGTGACGGGCGTCCCCTCCGGCTTTCGCGACCTCGACCGCCTGACGTCGGGGTTCCAGGAGGGAAACCTCGTGATCGTGGCGGCACGCCCCGGGATGGGGAAGTCCGCGCTTGGGCTCGGGATCGCCGCCAACGTCGCCGTTCGCAGCCAGCAGCCCGTTGCGCTCTTCACGCTCGAGATGTCGAAGGCCGAGGTGACCCAGCGGCTCATGTGCGCCGAGGCGAAGGTCGAGCTGCACCGGCTTCGCACGGGAAGGCTCGCGTCGGAGGACTGGCCCCGGCTCACGGCCGGGTGCGACCGCCTCGCGAAGGCCCCGCTCTACGTCGACGACACGGGCTCGATCACGATGATGGAGATCCGCTCGAAGGCGCGGCGTCTCAAGTCCAAGCACCCCGACCTCGGCCTCATCCTCGTCGACTACCTGCAGCTCATGACGTCGGGGGCGACGGCCGAGAATCGCGTCCAGGAGGTCTCTCAGATCTCGCGGTCCCTCAAGGTGCTGGCGCGCGATCTGGACGTCCCGATCATTGCGATGTCGCAGCTCTCGCGCGCCGTCGAGCAGCGCCACGACAAGCGCCCGATCCTCTCCGACCTCAGGGAATCGGGATCGATCGAGCAGGACGCCGACATCGTCTGCTTCATCTACCGGGACGACTACTACAATCCGGAGGACTCGCCCGACCCAGGCGTCGCCGAGGTGATCGTCGCGAAGCACCGGAACGGGCCGACCGACAAGGTCAAGCTCTCCTTCATCTCGCAGTACGCGAAGTTCGCCGACCTCGCCGCGGTCTAACCTTCCTCGTCGTGCCCGCCACGGTGATCGTCGGCGCGCAGTGGGGCGACGAGGGAAAGGGGAAGATCGTCGACCTGCTCGCCGAGCACTCCGACGTCGTCTGCCGCTACCAGGGCGGGCCGAACGCGGGTCACACGATCGTTCGCGACGGCGAGACGTTCAAGCTCCACCACGTCCCGTCCGGGATCCTCTACGCCGGGAAGGTGTGCGTCGTTGGGGCCGGGTGTGTCGTCGACCCCGCGCTCCTCGTCCGCGAGCTCGACCGGCTCGCGGCGCGCGGAATCACGACCGCGGGCCTCCGCGTCTCCGGAAACGCGCACCTGATCATGCCGTGGCACGTGGCGATCGACTCCGCGAGCGAGCGCCGACTCGGGAAGCTCAAGATCGGAACGACGCGGCGCGGCATCGGGCCTGCCTACTCCGACAAGGCGGCGCGGATCGGGATCCGCATACAGGACGTGCTCGATCCGAAGATCCTGCGCCAGAAGTTCGAGACCGCACTCGCCGAGAAGAACGTCGTCCTCGCCCGCGTCTACGGCGCCAAGCCGCTCGCGCTCGAGGAGCTGGCCGAGGAGATGGAGGCGCTGGCGGTGCGTCTGCGCCCGTACGTCGCGGACACCTCGCTCCTCGTGGACGAGGCGCTCAAGGACGGGAAGCGCGTCCTCCTCGAAGGTGCTCAGGGGACGCTCCTCGACCTGGACCACGGGACGTATCCCTTCGTCACGTCCTCGAACCCGACTGCCGGCGCTGCGGCGGTCGGGATCGGGATCGGGCCGACGCGCATCGACCGTGTGATCGGCGTCGCGAAGGCCTACGTGACGCGCGTGGGAGAGGGTCCGTTTCCGACTGAGATCGAGGGCCCCGAGCACGGGCGCGTCCGCGAGCTCGGCGCCGAGTACGGGACGACGACCGGCCGAGAGCGGCGGTGCGGCTGGCTCGACCTGGTCGCACTTCGCTTCGCCGTGCGCGTGAACGGCCTCACGTCGCTCGCCCTCACGAAGCTCGATGTCCTCTCCCCCTTTGCGGAGCTTCCCATCTGCGTGCGCTACCGGCTACCAGACGGCTCTGAGACGCAGGAGTTTCCCGCCCACCAGAGCGACTTCCATCATGCGCGGCCGGTCTACGAAACGCTCACCGGATGGCAGGAACCGCTCGACGACGTTGACGACCTGGACCTGCTTCCCGGGGCGGCGCGGCGCTACGTCGCGTTCGTCGAGCGCGCGCTCGGTGTCGAGCTCTGCATGGTCGGGACGGGGGCGGAGCGAGACCGCGTCCTCGCTTCCCGCTCGCTCGCCACCGTCGCCTGACGCGGGTCAGAGGCTCAAATCATCCGGGGTGTTGACGTTCCGGACGAGCGCGGGGTCGACCGCGACGACGCGCGTTCGGAGCTCGCCGAGCGCGTCGCGGAGTGCGAGGTCGCCGAGGGCGATCCGGCGCTCGAGTACCGGGAGCGCGGAGCGGCGGTACGCGCCGGGGAGCGGCCCCGTCTGCGGAACAGCAGCATCGACGCCCGCGGCCGCCTCGGCGAGCGCCACGAGGAGCTCGGGGGTCGCTGCGGGAACGTCCGTCGGAAGGACGACGACCAGGTCGTCGAGCGCTGCCCGAAGCGCGGCCGCAACGCCGACGATCGGCGCGCGAACGTCGCTCCCGTCGTCGACGAGCGGGAGCGGGAGCGCGAGCGGGAGCCCGTCGCCGACCTTCCCGACGACGACGACCCGCGGGAACGCCTCCGCGAGCGTCCGGTGCGCCCGCTCGGCGAGCGTCTCCCCGTCGAGGCGGGCGAGCGCCTTCGGCGATCCGAAGCGCCGGCTCGCTCCTCCGACGAGGAGCGCGCCCGTTACGCCGTCACGCGCCACCGCTCCGAGTAGACGTTCACCCGGCCGTCGCGGACGAAGCCGCAGAGCGTGAGGCCGCGGTCGCGCGCGAGCTCGACCGCGAGCGTCGAGGGAGCGCCGACAGCGGCGACGAGCGGGCAGCCGGCCACGGCGGCCTTCTGGACGAGCTCGAACGAGAGACGGCCGCTCACGCAGAGCGCGTAGCCGGCGAGCGGGAGAAGGCCCTCGCCGAGCGCCCAGCCGACGATCTTGTCCATCGCGTTGTGCCGTCCGACGTCTTCGCGGAGCGCGACCAGCTCGCCCGCGGCGTCGAAGAGCCCGGTGGCGTGCAGGCCGCCCGTCGCGGCGAAGGTGCGCTGCGCGACCCGGAGGCGATCGGGGAGCTTGGCGACCGCTCCGGCGGGCATGCGGAACGAGCTCGCGATCCGCGGCGCCTCGACCGCAACCGCCTCGAGCGCGCCCTTCCCGCACACCCCGCAGGACGAGGTCGTGTAGAAGCTCCGCTTGAGTCGGCCGGGGTCGAAGGCCTCCACCGTCACCTCGACGGCGTTGCTCGCGAAATCGTCGGTCAGTGAGGCGGAGCTGGGCCGCAGCCCCTCGCCGACGAGGAAGCCGAGCGCGAGCTCCTCGTCGTGGCCGGGAGTCCGCATCGTCACGGCGACCGCTTCCCCGTTCACGCGAATCTCGAGCGGCTCCTCGACCGCGACCTCGTCGGGCTCGACGTGGCCGGCCGGAAGGCGCACGACGTCGACTTGTGCGGCGGCGTACGCGGGCGGCGTCGTCACGCCGCAAGCGTAGTGGCAGCGTCAGGCGCAAAAGTCGCGCACGACCGCGAGGTAGACCTCGGCGCAGCGCGTCGCCGAGTCGAGGTCGACCCACTCGACGACTGCATGTGCTCCCTCGCCCGCCGGTCCGTAGAGGACGGTGGGGATGCCCGCCGAGGCGAGGATGGCGGCATCCGTCCAGAACGGGACGCCGACGACATCCACCTCTTCCGCGGTGACGGCGGTCGCCTGGCGGAGGAGGGCGGCGACGACATCCTCCGCTTCCGCGACCTCGAAGGGGCTTTGCGCAAAGGTCGTTCGGACGTCCGCTACGAGGTCGGGGTCGGCCGCCGCCGCCCGGTCGATCACGTCGCGGATCTCCGCTTCCACGCGTTCCGGCGTCTCGCTCGGGATCGTCCTCCGCTCCAGTCGAAGGAGGCAGCGTTCCGGGTAGCTCGAGAGCTCCTGCCCGCCCTCGATGAGCGAAGCATGCAGCGAGCCGCTCCCGAGAAGGGGGTGCGACGGCTCTGCTCGCAGCGAGCGGTCGAGCTCCTCGAGGCCGACGAGGATCCGGCCCATCTTCGCGATCGCGTCGATCCCGAGCTCGGGGCGCGATCCATGTGCGGCGCGGCCGTGAACTTGGACGTCGAGCCAGGCGAACCCCCGGTGGGCGATCGCTACCTGCTCCTCGGTTGGCTCGGCGACGATCGCGGCGTCGGTCGGCCACGAGGAAGCGACGGCGGTCGACCCGACGCTCGCCACCTCCTCGTCGGCGACCGCCGCGACGACGACGTCGCCGCGAAGATCGAGCTCGCGCGCGCGCGCCCCGACCAACATGATCGCGGCGAGGCTTGCCTTCATGTCGTAGGCGCCCCGACCGTACAAGCGCTCTTCCTCGATTCGCGGCTGGAATGGCCGCTCCATCCCTTCCACGCCGACGGTGTCCATGTGTGCGTTGAGGGTCAGCGAGCGTCCTGCGCCGGAGCCGCGAGCGGCGCCGACGACGTTCCAGCGTCCGGGCGCAACCTCGGTTCGCTCGACGTCGAGCCCGGCTTCCTCGAGCCAGGTCTGAACGAAGCGGGCTATCTCGGTCTCGCCTGCTCCGCCCGGGACGAGCTCCGGGTTCACGGACTCGATCGCGACGAGCCGGCTTGCGAGGTCGGCCAGCTCGTCGCGCACGGCACGAAGGCTAGGCGGCAGCGTCGTGTGCCGGCCCCCCACAATCCGGTTGCACACCGTGTCGATCGCCGACGCGCTCGTAGAATCGCGTCCATCGACGTCCTCAAGCTCACCGCGCTCCTCGAGGAGCTCCCGACCGAGCGGACTCGCCTCCTCGACAACCTCGGACGCGTCCGCCGGGAGATCGGCCCGATCACCCCCGAGCTCTCGGACGCCGTCGCCGACCGGATGAACATCCGCCGCGGCGAGGTGCACGAGGTCGTCTCCTTCTACTCGTTCCTCCGGGTCGCGACCCGGGCTGTCCGCGTCTGCATCGGCCCGGTCTGCGACTGTCTCGGCGCGAGAGAGTTCCTCGCGCGCGAGCAGGAGCACGCGTCGCCCGACGCGCCAGTCGTCCCCGTCGAATGCCTGGGCCACTGCGACCTCGCTCCCGTCCTCATGCGCAGCGACGTCGTCGAGCCCCCGCTCGTCCACCGGACGAACGAGGGCTCCGTCCTCGGTCTCCACGAGCCCGACGAGGGTCTCCCCGACCACGAGCGGCGGGGCGGGTACTCGCTCCTGCGCTCGCTCCCGGCGAACGATCGCATCGTGGCGGAGCTGAAGGCGTCCGGCCTGGCGGGCTACGGCGGCGCGGGGTTCCCGACGGGCGTGAAGTGGGAGGCCGTCGCTGCAGAGCCGGCGCCGCGCTACGTCGTCGTGAACGCCGACGAGGGCGAGCCCGGGACGATCAAGGACCGCTACCTGATGGAGCGGCGGCCGCACCTCGTCCTCGAGGGGACGCTCGTTGCGATGCGCTTCGCCGAGGCTGAGGAGGGGTTCATCTACCTCCGCGAGGAGTACGCGCGCGCGCGGGCGGCGCTCGCTCGCGCACTCGACGAAGCAAGGGCGGCGGAACTGCTCGACGGCCGCGAGATCCGCATCGTCGTCGGCGCCGGTGCCTACATCTGCGGCGAGGAGACGGCGATGCTCGAGTCGATGGAGGGCCGGCGTGGGATGCCGCGCTTGAAGCCGCCCTTCCCGAGCCAGGTCGGCTACCTCGGCCGCCCGACGCTCATCAACAACGTCGAGACCCTGGCCCACGTGCCCGCGATCCTGCGAGAGGGAGGCGAGGCGTGGGCGGCGCTCGGGACGCGGGGCGCGAAGGGAGTCCGCCTCTGGTCGCTCTCCGGGGCCGTCCAGCGTCCCGGCTGCTACGAAGCGCCGAATGGCGTCACGCTCCGAGAGCTGATCGACGACTACGCGGGTGGCGCGACGGAGGAAATCGCCGCGATCGTCCCGGGCGGCGCGGCGAGCGGAATCCTTCCCCCCAATGCCCTCGACGTTCCGCTCACGCGCGACGGCCTCCGCGAGTGGGGCGCCGGCGTTGGCTCCGCGGGCGTTCAGGTCTTCCCGAGGCGGTACCCGATCCTCCGCCTCCTCTCGGAGACGATGCGCTTCTTCGCCGAGGAGTCGTGCCAGAAGTGCACCCCCTGTCGAATCGGGAACCGCGGCATGCATCACCTCGCGGAGGAGCTCGGGCACGGGAAGGTCGTGATGCCCCGGCGACAGGTCGAGGAGTGGCTCGATGCCATGGTCCAGACGTCCATCTGCGGGCTCGGCCAGGGCGCGCCCTTCCCGATGCGAAACGCGTTCCGTTACTGGCCCGAGCTCTTTGCGCCGCTCGGCGAACCGGCTGAAGCCGCCTGACGATGCCGCGCTGGGCCGACTTCGCGGAGGCGGCCCCCGAGATCGCAAGACCGGCAAGCGCGCTGCTCGAGCGGTTCCGCTTCGTGTTCGCCGGCACGATCAGGCGCGACGGGACGCCGCGGATCAGCCCTGTGGAGGCGCACGTGGTCGGCGGGGAGCTCGTGCTCGTCATGATCCGCGGGACGCTCAAGGCGCGCGACGTTCTGCGCGACTCGCGCGTGGTCCTGAACACGCCCGTCACCGATCCGTCCGACCCGGAGGCCGAGGTGAAGCTCCGCGGCCGTCTCGTCGAGATCGAGGACGGGGATCTCAGGGAGGCGATGGCGGCGAGGCTCGAGGCGGCCAGCGGCTGGCGCGCGGACCCGAGCTGGCACGTGTTCTCGCTCGACCTCGACGACGCCGCGCACATCGCGTGGAAGGACGGGGTCATGACGATGAGCCGGTGGACTCCCGAGCGCGGCGTCGAGCGGGTCGAGCGCGCCGTCGCGGTCCTCGACGCGGGCTGCTAAGGCCGGCCACCCACGGCGGGCGAAACGGCGCCGCGCGGACGTGACGAGGTCCTGCGCGCGCGTCTAATTCGGGTCCCGACCCGCCCCCCTGCTCGGCGTCAGCCTACGGTCGGAAATCGCGCGCGTGGTGCGCCAATCGTGCCGTCGCACAAACGGACTGCGCCGAGATGCTCAGCCGAAGTCGAGCTCGCCTTTGATCGAGTCGAGGTCGGGATCGTCTCGCGCCCACTCGCGGACCTTCTCGGGCTCGAGCTCGGCAGCACGACGAAGATGGCCGAGCGCGTCCCCGCGGCGCCCCGCGAGCACCTCGAAGCAGGCGAGGTTGTAGAGGAAGGCGCCGTCGTCGGCGTGGCGCTCGAGGGCTTCGCGCATGAGCGCGACCGCCTGCTCGGGCTCGCCGGCGTCGGCGTGGCGCTTCGCGGCAAGGCCGTATTCCCAGCCGGACTCGCGAAACGGCTCACCAGGCCGCCCACCGATCGCGAGCACCGTCGACCCCGCCTCGCGCGCGATGGCGTGGCGACGCACCTCGGGATCGCGGATGAAGACGAACGTCCCCGACGGCGCGTCGATCTCCTCGCCGCCGACCGTGAACGTCGCGTGCCCCTTCGCGACGAAGTAGAGCTCCTCGTGTCGGTAGCGAGCCTCGGTGTGGTCTTCGACGATCTCGTCGCCCGCGTTGGCGGCGGTGTACGCGTTCACCCCGAAGGCGCGGATGCCGAAACGGCGCCGGACCGGCCGCCAGCGAAGCGTCTCCGTGACGGGAATCGACTCGAGCTCGTCGACGTGCGCCGTCCGATAGGGAGGCTCGCTCACCGTGTCAGCATAAGATGCAGGCGATGGCGAGAGTCGTCGATTTCACCTTGGACGGGAAGAGCGTCTCGGCGCCCGAGGGCGAGCTCCTCGTCCACGCGGCCGCGCGGTACGGCGTGCTCATCCCGACGCTCTGCCACGACGACAAGCTCGACCCGTACGGCGGGTGTCGCATGTGCGTCGTCGGCGTCGAGGGATCGCCGCGGCCGCTCCCCGCCTGCGCCACGCGCGTCCAGGAAGGCATGGTCGTCTCGACGAATTCGAACGTCCCCGAGTTTCGGAAGACGCTCACCGAGATGCTCCTCGCCGAGCACCTGGATCCCGACCCGGGCGGGCGACCGAACGAGCTTCTCGACATGGCGGAGGAGTTCGGCGCCGAGGCGCCCTTCATCCTCCCCGACGCCAAGCGCGAGCCCTACGACGACCGCAACCGGTTCATGGGCTACGACCCCGACGCCTGCATCCTCTGCGCGCGCTGCGTGCGCTACACCCAGGAGGTCATGCAATGCTCGGCGCTCTCGCTCGAGGGACGAGGGCCGCACGCACGCGTCGTCCCCACGCACGGGTACTCGTGGCTCGACACCGAATGCGAGCTCTGCGGCGGCTGCCTCTCGTCCTGCCCGACGGGAGCGATCTACGAGAAGTTCGAAGAGGGGACGGCGCGCCCGGAGGAGCGGCTCGAGAAGGTGAAGACGACCTGCACGTACTGCGGCGTCGGCTGCCAGATCGACCTGAACGTCGACCCCGAGACGAACCGGATCGTGAAGGTGACCTCCGACCCCACGTACCTCCCGAACGAGGGGAACCTCTGCGTCAAGGGCCGCTTCGCCTTCAACTTCGTCCACCACCCGGACCGCCTGACGGAGCCGCTCGTCCGCGGCGACGACGGCGAGCTCCACGCGACGAGCTGGGAGCACGCCCTCCGGGTGGCCGCCGACGGGCTGAGCCGCGTCAAGGAGGAGCACGGGGCGCAGTCGATCGGCTTCCTCGCGAGCGCGCGCCTGACGATGGAGGAGAACTTCCTGATCCAGAAGCTGGCGCGGACGGTCGTCGGGACGAACTCCGTCCACTCCTGCGAAGCGACCTGACACGCTCCGACCCTCTACGGCCTGGTCAGGTCGTTAGGCAGAGGAGCTAGCACCAACTCGATCGCCGAGATCGAAAACGCGCGCTTCCTCTTCGTGATCGGGTCGAATACGACCGAGGCGCACCCGGTTCTCGCGCTCCGGATGAAGAAGGCCGTCCGCAACGGTGCGACGCTCGTCGTCGCGGACCCCCGGAAGATCTGGCTCACGAAGCTCGCGAAGCGCCACCTCCAGCTCCGTCCGGGGACGGACGTCTGGCTCGTGAATGCGATGATGCACACGATCGTCGCCGAGAGCCTCCAGGACGACCGCTACATCCGCGAGCACACCGAGGAGTTCGAGGCGGTCGCCGACGTCGTCCGCCGCTATCCGCCGGAAGAGGCGGAGCGCGTCACCGGCGTCCCCGCCGACGACATCCGCTGGGCGGCGCGCGAGTACGCGCGCGAGCGCCACGCGGCCGTCTTCTACACGCTCGGGATCACCGAGCATGCGTGCGCGGTCGACAACATCTGGTCGCTCTCGAACCTCGTCCTCATGACCGGCCACCTGGGCTACGAGTCGACCGGCCTGAACGCGCTCCGCGGCCAGAACAACGTGCAGGGACTGAACGACGCCGGCGCGAACCCGGCCTACCTCCCCGGCTACCAGCCGGGGAACGACCCCGAGATCCGGAGGAAGTTCGCGGACGCGTGGGGCGTCGAGGTGCCCGAGACGCCGGGCTACCGCCTCGACCAGATGATCTCCGGCATGCAGGACGGCCGGATCAAGGCCTTCTACCTGATCGGAGAGAACCCGGCCCACACGGAGCCGAACGCGAAGCACGTCGAGCACGGCCTCGATGGGCTCGACTTCCTCGTCTCCCAGGACATCTTCCTGAACGAGTCGGCACGCAAGTACGCGGACGTCGTGCTCCCTGCCTCGAGCTTCGCCGAGAAGGAGGGAACGTTCACGAACACCGAGCGGCGCGTGAACCGCGTGCGGCGCGCCGTGCCGCTACCCGGACGCGCGCGAGAGGATCTCCAGATCGTGATCGACCTCGCGAAGGCAATGGGCGCCGAGTGGCCCGAGTACGGATCCGCGGAGGACGTCTGGAACGAGTTCGCGGACCTCGCGCCGCTCTGGAGCGGGATCCGCTACGACCGGATCGAGGAGGTCGGGCTCCAGTGGCCGTGCACGGACGTCGACCACCCGGGCTCCCCGTACCTGCATGCTCCGCGGCCCGCCCGGCCGAGCGGCAAGGGCAAATTCTATCCGGTCGAGTATCAGCCGCCGATCGAGGAACCCGACTCCGAGTACCCGTTCGTCCTCTCGACTGGGCGCACGCTCTACCACTACAACTCGGCGACGATGACGATGCGCGAGGAGGGGGTGACGCAGAAGCAAGAGGACCCGTTCATCGAGATCTCGCCAGAGGACGCGGCGAGCCTCGGCCTGGACGACGGCGACTGGGTGCGCCTGATCTCGCGTCGTGGCGAGATCGAGGCGCGCGCCGCGGTCGGCGAGCGCGTCTTCCCTGGTCTCGTTTGGATGGCGCTCCACTTCGCCGAGTCGCGCGTGAACCTCCTCACGAACGACGTGACGGACTCGCTGATCGGGATCCCCGAGTACAAGGTGTGCGCGATTCGGATCGAGCCGCTGCGTTCCGCCCTCCGTTCGGCGGCGCGCTGACGAGGCCGAACACGCCGACCTGATCTGGACGTTCGTCCGCTGGCTGCACCTGCTCGCGATGGCGTTCTTCGTCGGCGGCCAGCTCGTCCTCGCCACGGCCGTCGTCCCGGCCTTTCGCGCTGCGCCGGATCGCGAGTACCTGCGCGCCGTCGCGCGGCGCTTCGGCTGGGGCACACTCGCTGCGCTCGCGGTCCTCGTGGCGACGGGGATCCCGCTCGCGTCGAACGAGAACCGTTGGGACGACTCGACGCTCCAGGCGAAGCTCGCCCTCGTCGGGCTTGCCGCCCTCCTCGTCGGCCTGCACGTCGGTTTCTCGCGCGGCGCGCACTCGACGCCGCCCTCTTCGTCGTCTCGCTCGCGATCGTGTGGCTGGGCGCCTCGCTCGCCCACTAAGGGGGCGCGGGGAAACGCCGATCCTTCCCAGCACCTACGATCCGTCCATGGCGGCGCCCGCGCGCGAGGCCGGCGACAGCCGAAT
>JALZGN010000197.1 GCA_030861005.1 Actinomycetota bacterium | reverse complement strand
GGCTGGCCGTCATGCTCTTCCACCTCACGGAAGACGCTCTCGTCCACAAGGAGAACGGCTCCTCGCTCGCGGCGCAGCTGGGGTCCACCGCCCTGAATCTGCTGCTCGTAGCCATCGGCGCTCTGCTGTACCCGCTGCTCTGGCGCCGCGTGCGGCCGCTCTTCGTCCTCCTCTACGGCGCGCTCGCGCTCCTCACCGCGTGGCGAGCCCACGTGTCCGACGTGCTCGACGGTGATGCCGCGGGTGGTGACTACACGGGAACGGTGTACGCGCTGACGGGCATCGTGCTCATGGGGCTCGCCTTAAAGCTCGCTCTTGACAGCTTCCGCGACGGCACCGCGCCCGCTGCCAAAGGCTCCAGCGGGAATGCATGACTACTTCGGACGCTTCTGGGCGCCCCTACTCGGCGGCTTCGTGATCGCGTGGCCGTTCCCCTTCCCCGGCAACCGGGCGATGATCCACCGCGGTCGAGGACACGCGGTGTTCACCAGTACCACGGCCGCTGACGTAGCCGGACGTGGCCGCCAGATGCATTCAGTTGCACCCCCCGGTTTCCGAGTCCGACAACAAAAACCCCGTTTCCGGGGCTTTTAGTGGAGCTAGCCGGACTCGAACCGGCGACCTCCTGGGTGCGATCCAGGCGCTCTCCCAGCTGAGCTATAGCCCCGCCGCGCACAGTGTAGCCGCGCTCGTTCGACCCTCTCCCTCGTCCGCGGAGGCACGGCCGAACCGCCGGCCTCCCGGAGTCGGCGGCTCCGTTTCGCCGTCGACTCGGGGAAAGCCCGGCGACGATGCTAAGCGGCTCAGATGTCGAGCCGGGAGTCCTCAAGGTCGAGATCGCGCTCGATTCGGTGCATCACGTCGTCGCTGATCCGGCCGTCGCGGCGTAGCTCGACAACCGCCTCGCGCTCGGCGTTCAGGACCTCGCGCCGAAGCCTCTGGTAGGCCCGTGACTGCTCCTCGATCCCGTCGTCGCCGTCGTCGGAGACCCGTGCCGTGAAGCGTCGCCGACGAAAGTGGTAGAGGCCGCGCAGCCGCTGGACGGTGTCCGGGTTCAGCCAGCCCTCCTCGGAGAGCTCCTCGATCCGGGTCAGCGCCGCCTCTGCTGCGAGGATCCGCGCCTCCACCTCTTCCTGCTCCTCGGCGTCGTCGCCCGCGACGCCGAGAGCGCGAACGAGCGCGGGGAGCGAGAGCCCTTGGACGACGAGGGTGGCGAGAATCGTGCAGAACGTGAGGAAGACGATCAGGTCGCGCGCCGGGAACGCCTCCCCCGCATCGGTCTCGAGCGGAAGCGCGAGCGCGGCCGCGAGCGAGACGGCGCCGCGGAGTCCCATCCAGCCGAGGAGCGCCGAATGCTGCCACGGCGGCGACGGATCGCGCCCGCGACGCCGGCTGGAGAAAAATCGCGGCGCGTACGTGACGGCGAAGACCCACCCGATCCGAATGACGACGACCGTAAGCGAGACCAGAACCCCGTACGCCGCCAGCTCGGCCGTCTCGTAGCCCGAGAGCCCGTCGATGATCGCCGGGAGCTGCAGGCCAACGAGTCCGAAGAGGACGGCATTCAGCACGAAGACGAGGATCTCCCAGACGGCCTGGCCCTGGAGGCGGCTCTGCACGGTCGTAAGCTCGGGCGCGTGCCAGCCGAGATAGATGCCAACCGTAACCGCAGCGAGAACGGCGGAGACGCCGAGCGCGTCGGCGGAGAGGTATGCGAAATAGCCGGTCATGAGGGAGATCGCGATCTCCGTCGGGGCGTGGTCGAGCCGGCGACGCACCGCGCGAATGAGGATTCCGACCGCGATCCCGACCGCTACGCCTCCGACGACGTTCCAGGCGAAGGCGAGGCTCGCCTCCCAGAAAGAGAAGGCGCCCGTGACGACCGCGGCGACCGCGAACCGGTAGGCGACGAGCGCCGTGCCGTCGTTGATGAGCGCCTCGCCCTCGACCACGGTGACGACGCGCCGCGAAACGCCGAGCCGGCGCGCCATCGCCGTCGCGGCGACCGGATCCGTCGGAGAGACGATCGCGCCGAGCGCGAATGCGGCGCCCCACGGCAGGCCATCGACGGCCGCGTGCGCGATCGCCGCCACCCCGACCGTCGTCGCGAGCACGAGTCCGACCGAAAGGAGCGAGATCGGCCGCACCTTGCGCCGCAGGTCACGGAGGGAGGTGAAGAAGGCGGCCGAGTAGAGAAGCGGCGGTAGGAAGGCGACGAGCACGAGCTCCGGGGCGAGCTCGAGCTCGGGCACGCCGGGAACGAAGCCGACGACGAGCCCGCCGAGGACGAGGAGGATCGGGTACGGGACTCGAACGAGCGTCGCGAGGACGAGCAGGACTGCCGCACCCGCGAGGAGCCCGACGACGACGAAGTCCCGGTCCGCCCCCATCTCCATCTCCTTACGGTACGACGTCCGGCGCGTCCTACGATGGAGGCGTGCGAGCCGTCGTCGTCAATCCCGAAGGCCGGCCGCGCCTCGCGGACGTCCCCGAACCGAACGGCGACGGTGAGCTCGTTCGCGTGCTCGCGTGCGGTCTCTGCGGGAGCGACGTCGAAAAGCTGGACGCGAAGGCGGAAGGGATGGTTCTCGGGCACGAGGTCGTCGCGGAGACGGTCGACGGGCGCCGCGTCGTGCTCGTGCACCACCGGCCCTGCGGCGCGTGTGCTCGCTGCCGCGGCGGGCACGAGTCGACCTGCGACGCCTTCCGGGCGGCGACGATCGTCCCCGGCGGCTTCGCGGAGCGCGTGACCGCGGGGGACGGGTACGTGGAGCTCCCCGCGGGCGTCGACGCCGTTCTCGGGACGTACGCGGAGCCGCTCGCGTGCGTCCTCCGAGGCGCCGAGCGCATCCCGCGAGGTGACGTGCTCGTCGTGGGCGGGGGGTTCGTGGGACGACTCTTCGCCGAGGTGCTCGCGCGGCGCGGCGATCGCATCTACATCCACGACCTCGATCCCGCCCGGAGCGGGCCGGAGCCCATCGGCCCGGTCGACGCCGTCGTCGTTACCGCGCCCGGGGGCGGGGAGAGCGGGCTGACCCACGCTCGCCCCGGGGGATTCGTGCTCGTCTTCGCGAGCGGGGGTCGCGTCGAGCTTGACCGGGTGTACCGAGACGAGGTCACGGTCGTCGGCTCTCGGTCGGCGACGCCGCGCCATCTCGCGGCGGCCGTCGAGCTCCTTCCGACTCTCGAGCTCCCGCCGGCCGCGGTGCTCCCGCTCGAGCGCTTCCAAGAAGGGCTCGATGCGTACCGGTCGCGGCGCGTCCTCAAGGTGGTCTTCGTCCCGTGACCGCGCCTCTCCCGGAGGTCGCGAGCGGCCCGGCGGTTCTGCTCTTCGTCCACGCCGAGTGCCCGACGGCGCGCCTCACGCTTTCGCGGCTCGCTGGCGTCCGTCCGCCCGGGCGCGAGCTCGTCGTCGTCGCCCAGGAGTCGGCCGCGCGCGCGCGCGAGCTCGCCCGCGGCGTTGCCG
>JALZGN010000195.1 GCA_030861005.1 Actinomycetota bacterium | reverse complement strand
CCCTGGTACTTGGCGACGTGGGTGAACATGGCAACACCCGTCACGTCGCCGATCGCCCAAACGCCCTCGCCGGCGCGGCAGCGCTCGTCGACTGGAATCCCGCCGCGGGTCGGCTCGACGCCGACTGTCTCGAGACCGAGGTCCTGCAAGCGTGGCCGGCGGCCCGTGGCGACGAGGAGAACCTCGCCGCGAGCCTCGCTTCCGTCGTCGAGCGAGACGACGCGCTCGCCGCCCTCGAGGTCGACGGAGCGAGCGTGGACGCCGAGTCGGATCTCGATTCCGTCCTCCGTCAGAATGTCGAAGAGGAGCTCGCCGATTCGTTCGTCCTCGCGCTCGGCGAGCCGCTCGCCGCCCTGCACGACGGTCACGCGCGCGCCGAAGCGGGCGAGGAACTGGGCGAGCTCGATCCCGACCGCCCCGCCGCCGATCACGACCGCGCTCTCCGGAATCTCCGTGATGTCCGCCGCCTCCCGGTTCGTCCAGTAGCCGGCCTCCGCGAGGCCGGGGATCGGCGGCACGATCGCCTCCGACCCCGTCGCGACGACGACCGCGTCGGTCTCGATCGCGCGGCCGGCCGCCTGGACTCGCCCCGGCCCTGCGAGCCGACCGGGTGCCTTCACGACCGTGACGCCCCGATCCTGGTAGCGGTCGATGCGCGCGGAGTCGTCGTGGTTCGAGACCATGTAGTCGCGGTACGCCGCGAGGCGCCGGAAGTCGAGCGCGGGCGTCTCGACGCCCGCGGCGCGTTCGCACTTCCCTTTGAGCTCGGGCGGCCGAAGGAGGGTCTTCGTCGGGATGCAGCCCCAGTTCGTACACTCGCCCCCGATCACGTTCTCCTCGACGAGCGCGACGCGCTGCCCGCCCTTCAGGAGCGTGTTCAGCGCGACCTCGCCGCCGGGGCCCGCGCCGAGCACGACCGCGTCGAAGCGCTCGCTCATCGCCGCACCAGCCTTCCGAGGACCTCGAAGCCGGCCGCGGTGCCCGCCCCGTAGACCAGGTGGTAGGAGACGTCCTTCGCGATCGTCCGCGCCGAGTAGTGCCACGGCGGCTCGTAGAGCCCCATCGGGACGAGCGTCGCGTACGACTGGGCCCAGACGCCGAGCCCGAAGAGCGGACCTCGAAGTGCCGGCTTCCCGCGCCGGACGGCCTGGGAAAGTCCGTAAAGCGTCCCCATCCCGGTTCCGAAGCCCCAGTGGACGGCGTTCGTGAAGAAGGGGATCCGCTCCGGCGGTACGTCGCGCTTGAGCGCGAGTTGGACGAAGCGCCGGCCGACTTGCGCGGGCGCGGGCGCGTGGGCCCACGGGTCGCCGCCGTCTTGCATGTGCTTCGGCGTCATCGAGCGGCGGAAGTGGGCCACCGTCTCCTGCCAGGCGGTCATGAGTCCCGTTCCGACGACGCCGGCTCCGACGCCGAGCGCGACGGCGCCGGTCGGGCTGAGCTCTCTCCTCATCTCATCTCCTTCCTGGTCACGCCCGGAGCGGCGCGCGCGCGAACAGCACGGAGAACGCGCGACACCAGACGACTGCGGTCCCGTACCGGCCGAGATCGATTTCGGCCGGGATCTCGTACTGCTGGTTTCCGACGTTGCCCTTGAGGCCGCCGAGGTCGACGAAGTCGCCGACCTCCCCTTCGTTCGTCGTCGGGCCGGCGACGAGGTAGACCCGGAGATCGGGCCCGTTGTCGACCTCGAAGTTCGTGAGCGTGAGGACGCGACCGCCCTTCGCGAGCTCGATCGCCTTCGCGTCGCCACGCGCCTCGTGGCGGACGGACTCGAACCGCCCCGAGCGCAGGAGCCTGTTGGCGGGCCGAGCCGGGGCGCTCGTCTGCCCGCTCGCGGCCGGCGCCGTCGCGGCCGTCGCGACGCGTTCGTTCACGACGTCGTCCATGAGGACGGAGGCGCCGAGGTACGCGCCGGCGGCGGCCGCAGTCGCGACGTACGCCGCGAGGACCGGCCAACGGAACGCGCGGCTCCGGAGTGCGATCGCAAAGGCAGCGAGGCCGGCCAGCGCCATCCACCCGGCCGAGAGCACCATCGCCAGCCGGAAGTCGTTCGTGAGCTTGCCGCCGGCGACCCAGAGGCCGAGGAGGACGACGACGACGGTCGCCGGGATCGCGAGGACCCGAAGGACGAGGGGCGTCCGTTCCCGGGCCGCTGCCACCGTCGCCATGGCCGTCTGTCTCCGGGGGGCGAGGACGCGTTACACGCGCGCCCGCGAGCGGCCCTTCGCCTTCCTCGTCGCGCCGTTCGCCGTGCGCGGCTTCACGTCGGGATGCCGCTCGAACCAGGCGGCGCGAACGTCGGGCAGGGTCGGGTCGAAGTCGGGGTCGACCCGCTTTCGGAGCTCGCGAAGATCGGCCCATAGGTCGTAGGGCGACGGGCGGCCCCAGTACCAAAAGCCGACGTAGACCTTGAAGATCTCGCGTCCGGGCGCGAGCACGAGCGCGTGCGGGACGGTCGCCGTCTCGTGGTGCGTGTCGACGTACTCCTCGATGTCGAAGGTGCGCTGTACCTTCTGGTCGACGTCGGCGAGGAACGGCCAGTGCGCGCCCGTCGTCATCCGGAGCTTCTTCGTGTCGTGGAGGTTCCCGGGGACGATCGTGACGAGCTCGGTGAGCGCCGTCGCGCACCACTCGTGGAACTTGAGCATCTCGCGCTGGTGCTGCCGCTCCCGCGGGCAGTGCTCGCCGCGGCCGAGCAGGAGCACCATCGGGTTGCCGCCCTGGAGCGCGGAGAGGCGATGGAGCGTCCCGTTCTCGTCGGGGAGCTCGAAGTCGGGGATCGTGGCGCCCGGGTGAAGGCCCTGGCTCATCTCGTTCTCCTTTCGCTGGGTCGGGGGACGCCGGGAAGCGACACCGGGAGCCGGTAGACGCTCGTCTCCGCCGTGACGTAGAGCATGCG
Source organism: Actinomycetota bacterium (assembly GCA_030861005.1). Taxonomy (GTDB): domain Bacteria; phylum Actinomycetota; class Thermoleophilia; order Gaiellales; family Gaiellaceae; genus JALZFU01. Next base: position 16,816 of record JALZGN010000195.1, on the reverse strand, counting down.
CCCGTCCTCGCCGCCCCACGCGAGGTTGTGCGGGGCCTCCGGGAGCCGGAGCGTCCCGAGGTGCTCGCCCTCGGAAGAGAGGATCCAGATCCCGCCCGGCCCGCAGACATAGAGGTTTCCGTCCGCGTCGACCTTGATCCCGTCGATTGCGTCTTCCCCGGGCGCCTCGGTCAGGTCGCAGAAGGCGTCGCTCGCGCCCGACGCGAGGTCGATTCGAAGGACGATCTTGCGCCCGGATTCCCAATTCCCGACGTAGAGGAACCGCTCGTCGGGGGAGAGCGCGATTCCGTTCGGGCCCTCGAGCTCGTCGGTCACGAGCTCGAGATCGCCGTCGCGGAGGCGGTAGACGCCGCCGAACGCAAGCTCGCTCTCGGCGGGGTCGGGGAGGCCGAACGGCGGGTCGGTGAAGAAGAGGGTCCCGTCCGACGCGTAGACCAGGTCGTTTGGGCTGTTCAGGCGCCTCCCCTCGTAGCGGTCGGCGAGCACGGTCGTGTCTCCGTGCGGGTTGACGCGCAGCACGCGCCGGTTGCCGTGCTCGCAGATCGCGAGGCGGCCCTCGGGGTCGAACGCGAGCCCGTTCGAGCCCGGCTGGTCGTAGCGGCCGACGTCGACGCCCGTGTAGCCCGACTTCGGGCGGAAGACGCTCACCTCGCCCTCGGGCGAGAGCCGATAGATCACGTTCGTGTTCGGCGAGCTGAAGAGGAGCGCGCCGTCGCGCGCCCACACCGGGCCCTCGGTGAACTCGAAGCCGCCGGCGACCCGCTCGAGCCGCGCCCCCGGCGGGACGAGGCGGCTGAGCCGGTCGTCGACGCGCTCGACCTCGAGGGGTGCCTCGACGCTCGTCCGCGCTCGCTCGCCCGCATAGAAGTCGAGCGTCGCCGTGCGGATCCAGATGTAGTTCCGCGGCGAGGCGGAGACTGGTCCGTTCATCCCGAAGACGGCAAGCTGGAACCGCTCGCCCGGGCGCGCGTCGTGCGTGAGGACGACGCGGTTCGGGGCGTTGAAGCCGGCGACCACCGGGCCGCCCGTCGTCCCGAGGGCGAGCGGCAGCTCGCCGTCCACCCACACCTCGGCGTAGTCGTCGAGGACGACCTCGAAGACGATCGTCGACCCAGTCGGGTCGAAGTCGCCGACCCGCTCGGGAACGGTGACCGCGATCCGGTACCAGTTGAAGCAGACGCGGCCGTGCGCGAGGCGAAGCATCGTCTCCTCGGGGGCGAGGATCCTCCATGCGGAGTCGTCGTACTCGGCGGCCTCGGCGTGCGGAAGGACGTCGTACGTTCGGTTCGACCTCGTTCCCGGCCCGAGCGGATCGGGGTCGCCCGCGCCGCCGACCTCGACGAAGTCGATCTCCTCGACCGTGCAGTCGGAATAGCGCCACTCGCCCGCCACGAGACCGACACCCTCCTCCGTCTGGAGGTCGACGATCGCGTCCGGGCGGCCCGGCAGCAGCTCGCGCGGGCCCGGAACCCGCGTCGCGCTCGTGAGGGTCTCGACGGCAGCCATCGCTACGCGGCCACCTTCACGACGAAGTAGAGGAAGGGATCGGAGACCTCGATGAACTGATGCGGCACGCCGTTCGGGATCGCGAGGACGTCGCCCTCGTGGAGCTCGTGGCGCGTCCCGCCCTCAACGGCCGGTGCACGGAGCTCGCCGGGAGCGACCTCGCGCGCATCCCGCATCTTCCCGCCCGTGAGGACGGTCGCGCTTCCTTCGACGACGTGCATGACGTCGACCACGCCCTCGTGGTACTCGACCTCTCCGGGCGCCTCGCGGCGGCCCGCGTCGAGCTTGTAGGCGCGCGTATCGAGCAGGATTCCGCCCTCCTCGAACTTCCTCCGGAGCGCGTCGCCCGAGATGAACGTCGCGCCGTTTGCGCTGCCGTTGGAGGCGGTGGCAGCTCGTTCGGCCGCCTCGGCCCCGATGAGGGCGAGCTCCTGGTCCTCGTCGGCGGAGGTGGCGCCGCTGACGCCGACCGCACCGATCACCTCGCCCTCGTGTGTGATCGGGATCCCCCCCTGCAGCGGGACGGCGCGGGCGAGATGGAGCGCCGAGGGTCGGCCTCCGGACGCCTGGTCCTCGAAGTCCTTGCTCGGCCGGCGGTAGATCGCCGCCGTGCGTGCCTTGTCGGTCGTCACCTCGACGCTCGCGACCTGCGCCGCGTCGGGGCGCAGGAGGTACATGAGGGCGCCGCCGGCGTCCACGGCGGAGACGACCGGTGCGAGGCCGCGCCGGGCCGCCTCCGCGCCGATCGCCTCGGCCGCGAGACGCGCTCCTTCATAGGTGAGGGCAGGAACGGGAGCGGTCGAGAACTCCGCTTCGGCGCCGGCGATCGAGATCGCTTCGTCCTCGTCGGGCGCCTCGCCGCTCGTTCCGATCGCCCCGACCACCTCGCCGTCCACCCGGAGCGGAACGCCGCCCGTCAGGCAGCTCGCTCCGTGGAGCGCGAGCGCGCCGAGGCGCCCGTTCGTCACCTGCTCCTCCATCTCACGGCTCGGCCGGACGAAGATTGCGGCCGTGCGCGCCTTGTCGACCGCGACGCGCGAGCTCGCGATCTGGGCACCCGCGGTGCGCCGGAGCACGATGAGCTCGCCGAAGGGATCGACGATCGCGATGACGACGCGATGGCCCTTCTCGTCGGCGACCTTCGCGGCGGCGCTCGCGACGGCGTCGGCGCCCGCGTCGTCGATCACGCGTCGTGTGCGGACGACTCCCATGGTCATGCTCCTTTCGTCGTCAGGTGAGCGGCCCAGACGGCGGTGTCCGCCGTGATGAGGAGGAGGTCCTCGTGGGGCCCTCCGAGGGTGAAGTTGACGGCACCGGGGAGTTCGATCTCGCCGAGTCGCGCGCCGTCGGGCGCGAAGACGAGGACGCCCGTCGCCGCCGAGACGTAGACCCGCCCGGACGAGTCCGTCTTGATCCCGTCCGGGAAGCCGGGGATCGAGTGCGCGAAGATGCGCCCGTTCGCTAGCTCGCCGTGCACGACGTCGAACGCGACGACCCGGCGCGCGCGGAGCGAGTCGTAGTCGTTGGGTCCGTGGATCGCGCCGCTGTCGCCCACGTAGAGGACGCGCTCGTCAGGCGAGAACGCGAGCCCATTCGGCTTGTCGAACCAGTCGACGACGACGGTTAGGTCCCCGGACGTGCGGTCGTAGCGGTAGACGAAGTCGCCGAGCTCCGGCTCCGGCCGGAAGCCCTGGAGGTGGCCGTAGCTCGGGTCGGTGAACCAGACGGCGCCGTCGCGCGCGACGACCACGTCGTTCGGCGAGTTGAGCGGGCGCCCCCTCCAGGCGTCGACGAGCGTCTCCGCGACGCCAGTCGCGCGATCGACGAGGGTCAGGCGCGCCCGCTCGCTTTGGGTCCCCTGCTCGCAGACGAGAAGGCGCCCGTCGCGGTCGAGCGCCATCCCGTTCGCCATGTTCGCGTCCGGACGGACGACCGTGACCGATCCGTCGGCCAGGCGAAGGCGCTTGATCGCGACTGACGCGCTGCGAACGGTCGTGAAGTAGACGGCATCCTCGTCGGCGACGTAGACCGGGCCCTCGTGGGCGTCGATCTCCGTCAGGCGCTCGAGGCGGCCGACGAGCGGCGGCGCCGTATCCGAGAGAGGGGTGGTGGCCATCGTCCTCACTCGTCTCACGAGCGCGGCGCGCGTTACGCGCGTGCGCCTGCCGTCATCGCCTCGCTCGTCGCGCCGGGAGCCGCGCCCAGCCGCTCGAGCAGATGGTCGCCGACGCGGAGGGCGTTCGCCATCGCGGTGAGCGCCGGGTTCACCGCGCTCGACGACGGGAAGAAGCTCGTGTCGACAACGTAGAGGTTGTCGAGATCGTGCGCCTTGCAGTTCGGGTCGAGCGCGGAGGAAATCGGGTCGGTTCCGAAGCGCACCGTGCCGCATTGGTGCGCGACTCCGGCGATCGGGATCCGCTCGTCGCGGATCGCCTGGTTTGGGATCAGGTGCTCGCGCATGTCGAGGTGCGTCAGGAGGCCCTTGAGCTTGCGAAGCAGCCGGCGGTGCGGCTCCAAGTTCTTGTTCGTGTACTGGACGTGGATCCGTCCTTGCCGGTCGAGCATCACGCGGTTCTCGGGGTTCGGGAGATCCTCGGTCGTGAGCCAGAAGTCGACCGCGTGCTTCGCGACGTAGTCGAGGACGAGGCCGGGGGTCGGGAAGGGAGCGCCGGCCTTGAGCATCTGCCCGTCCGTCTTCCCGAGCATCTGGATGTGGCCGAGCGGGAAGTCGAACCCGTCGTCCCCACCCCAGTAGTAGTCGTTGACGCCGAGCGTCTTTTGGAAGCGGGTCGGGTTCGGCTCCTTCGAGATCGCGATCACCGCCGAGTTGATGTGCGCCATGTAGTGGCGCCCGACGACGTCGGACGAGTTGGCCAGGCCGTTCGGGTGGCGATCGCTCTCGGAACGGAGGAGGAGGAGCGCCGAGTTCACGGCGCCGCACGCGACGACGACGACGTCGCCGCTCACGACTTCGCGCTGGCCGTCGCGCTGGACGACGACGCCCGTCACCGTGCGCCCGCTTCCGTCCGTCTCGAGCCGCTCGACGTACGCGTTTCGACGAAGCGTGACGTTCGCGTGCCGGATCGCGGGGCGGACGCAGAGGACGTGTGAGTCGGCCTTCGCGTCGACGAGGCAGGGGAAGCCGTCGAGCCTCGTGCAGCGCACGCAGCGGCTCTCCTCGGGGTTCGCCTCGTCCAGGTCGACGCCCACCGGGAGATGGAACGGGCGGTGGCCCGTTCGGACGAGGTCGTCGTGAAGCTTCTGGATCCGCGGCTCGTGCGAGACCGCGGGGTAGGGGTAGGGGCCGGATGCCGGTGGCTCGGTCGGATCCTCCCCCCGCTCGCCGTGCACGAGGTAGAGGCGCTCCGCCTCGTCGTAGTAGGGGGCGAAGTCCTCGTAGGAGAGCGGCCAGGCGGGCGAGACGCCGCCGTGGTGGCGCACCTCGCCGAAGTCGCGTTCGCGCATCCGGAAGAGGATGGCGCCGTAGAACTTCGTCTGACCCCCGACGTAGTAGTGCTGGCCGGGATGGAACGCGACCCCGTCCTTGTCGTACCACGTCTCGTGCGTCTTGTACTTGTTTCGCAGGAAGACGGCGCCGCTGTCCCAGTTGTCCGTCTCCCGGCGCAGGTAGTCGCCGCGCTCGAGAACGAGGATCCGCTTTCCGGAAGGGGCGAGCCGGTGCGCCAGCGTGCCGCCGCCCGCCCCGCTCCCGATAATGATCACGTCGTAGTGCTCCATGGGTTCCTCCCGTCAGACGAGGGCGATCGGTGACACCCACGCGCCCGTCGCGCCCCGCAGCTTCGGGTGCGTGACGACGAGGGCGAACTCGCGGACGCCGTCGGCGGCGAGCGCGGAGGTGTCGAGGTTTTCGACGACGAACACGCCGTGGCGGACGTTCAGGATCTGCGGTACCTCGAACGGACGCGCGACGTTCTCGGCCGGCACGGGGCCGTAGCTCCAGGTGTCGCAGCCGGTGAGGGCGACGCCGTGCTCGACGAGCCACTCGGCCACCTCGTAGCCGGGCCCCGGCTCCCCGGAGAGGTATGTCTCGGGGTCATCCCAGCGCGTGCCCCAGCCGGTGTGGAAGAGGACGGCGTCGCCCGGCTCGGGCTCGAGCTCGCCGAGCTGGTCCGGCCCGACGACGCCGCCCGGCCCGAGGCCCGCGGCCGAGACGTCGACCAGGAAGCCGCGCGTCACGATCTGCGGGATCGTCTCGGCGCCGAGCCGCTTAACTCCCCAGGGCTCCGCAAGCTCGGCGACCGTCCAGCCGTTGTAGCCGCGCTCGCCGATCTGGAGATGGCTGAGCGCGTCGAGGTGCGTCCCGAGCTGCTGCGTACCCGTGACGATCTCCGTCACCCAGTTCACCTCGTTCTCGCCGACCGGCATCCCTGCGTTCGCGTGGTGGGCGGTCGTCACGAGCGTCTGACGGAAGTAGCGCCCCGGGAAGACGGGCGCCGCCTCGTCGAGAACGCGCCCGAGGTCGTAGAGCCGCCCCTCGCGGACGAGCGCGAGCGCGTCGCGGCGCTTTGCGTCGTCGACGTGGTTCAGCATCCCGACCTGGTCGTCCGCCCCGAACGGGGACGGCCACCAGGCGTGCTCTCGCTCTACTCCGACGACCACGGCTCGCGGAAGCTCGGGTAGAGCGTCAGGCCGCCGTCCACGAAGAGCGTCTGCCCGGTGATGTACGCGGCGTCGTCGCTTGCGAGGAAGCAGGCGACGCCCGCCATCTCGTCGGCGTCCCCCGCGCGCACCATCGGGATGTGCGACTCGACCATCTCCTTCTTGACCGGGTCGTCGACCCACGCGCGGTTGATCGGCGTGATCGTCGCGCCGGGGCCGATCGCGTTCACGCGAATCCCCTGGGCGGCGTACTCGAGGGCGAGCGTCGTCGTCAGGTTCTGCATCCCGCCCTTGGACACCGAGTAGCCGAGGTAGTTCGGCTTCGGAATCTTCTGGTGGACGCTCGAGACGTTGATGATGACGCCTGGCGTGCCGGCGGCGAGGAAGCGCTTGATCGCCTCGCGCGCGCAGAGGAAGGAGCCGCGGAGGTTCACGCCGATCACCTTGTCGAAGTCGGCCGCCGAGAGCTCGTGTGACGGCCGCGAGATCTGGATCCCGGCGTTGTTCACGAGCACGTCGAGGCCGCCCAGCTTGTCGACCGTCTCCTCGAACATGCGGACGACGTCCTCTTCCTTCGAGACGTCGCCCCGGACGAGGACGTCTCGGACGCCCATTCGCTGGACGTGCTCGACGCACGCCTGGACCTGCTGCTCCGTCTCGGCCGCGTCCTCGGGCGCCCGCAGGTAATTGATCGCGACGTTCGCGCCGAACCCGGCGAAGCGGACGGCGATCGCCTGCCCGATGCCCGACGTCCCGCCGGTGACGAGGACGTTCTTTCCCTTCAGGCCGCGCAGCTCTTCCCTCGTGGTCTCGGGCGCGGTGACGGTCATGCGGTCCCTCCTCGGGTCGACGTCGAAGGTCAGTCTCGGGGCGCCGGAGACCGTTACAGCGAAGCCCGCGACCGGGTAACCCCCCGCACGTGAGCAACCTCGGCGCGTCGACGGGGTGGGGTCTCGCGGTCACCGCAAGCCTCGTCGTGGGCGCGCTCGTGGCCGTCGCCCTTCGGCTGCCCGCGCGAGTCGCGGCCGTCGTCACCTCCTTCGGAGGCGGGCTCCTCCTCGCCGCGGTCGCGCTCGAGCTCGTACCCGACGCGGACGAAGGCGCCGGTGCCGCGCTCACGGCGGTCGGCCTCTTCGCCGGGATGGCGGTGTACGTGGCCGCGGACGCTCTCCTGACCCGCGATCCGGGGATGAAGGCGATGCGGCGCTCGGGGCACGCGGCCGCGTCGGGCCGGCCGATGGCGATGCCGCGTGACCACGCCGAAGCCGCCCGCGGCGAGTCGATCGCCGCGGGGCTCTTCGTGGACGGCGTCCCGGAGTCGATCGCGCTCGGCCTCACGATCGCCGAGGCGGAGCTCGGGCTCGCGCTCCTCGCCGGGATCCTCGTCGGGAACGTCGTCGAGGCCTACGGCGCCGCCCAGCCGATCGCGGCCGGCGGCCACACGCGGCGCTTCGCGGTCTCTCTCCTCGCCGCCATCGGCATCGTCCTCGCCGCCGCGACCGTCCTCGGGGGAACCGTCCTCGCCGACGCGAGCCCTGAGCTCGTGGGAACGGCGCAGGCGGTCGCGGCCGGCGCAGTGCTCGCCGTCGTCTCGATCGCGATCGTCCCGCACGCCTTCGAGGAGGTGAGCCGGGAGGTGGCGGCGGCGATCGTCGCCGGCTTCATCGCCGGCTACCTGCTCTCGTAGGGCCGGCTCAGGAGGTCTCGAGCGTGGCGCGCCCCGCGCCGATCGGCGGCATCGGCTCTCGTGCGCGCGCGGCGCGCGGGACGCGGCCGCGAAGGACGGTGAGCGCAGCGAGGGGGAAGACGAGGACGGAGAGGAGGCCAGCGGCGACGAGGGCGGCGCCGGTCGCGTCGTCGAGGAGCCCGAGCTCGATCCCGATCATCGACGCCGCGACGATGAAGGGGAGGGACGTCGCCTGGAGGAGCCCGGCGACGAGCGTGCGCCGCGGCCCGAGCGCCGAGCGGTAGACAAGCGCGGGTAGCGCGCGCACGACGACGAGGGCGACGAGGAAGATCGGCACGCGCGCGAGCGTCGAGGCGCTCCCGAAGAGCGCGCCGGCGTCGAACTGGATTCCGCTCGCGACGAAGAAGACGGGGATGAACATCCCGAACCCCGCCGCCTCGAGCTTCACGCGAAAGCGGGGGTGCGTCATCCGCCGGTCGCGGTCGACGAGGCTCAGGACAGCGCCGGCCATGAACGCGCCCAGGATGACCTCGAGCCCGAGCCGCTCGGCGAGCGCGACGAACGCGACGAGCAGCAGGAAGGCGCCGCGGACGCGGATCTGGGCGGTCGTGTCCTGGAGGCGGAGGAGCGCCCGAGAAAGAAGCGGCGAGCGCTCGGCCCCGAGTAGCGCCGCCATCGCGGCGGCGGAGACGAGCGCGAAGCCGCCGAGGAGGACGAGCTTGGCGCCGAGCCCCGTGCTCTCGCGCGAGAAGAAGAGGGAGAGGAGGATGACAGCGCCGAAATCGGCGACCGAGGCGGCTGCGATGACGAGCTGTCCGAGGTCGGACGAGAGCTCGTTCGAGTCCTTCAGCACGGGGACGACCACGCCGAGCGACGTCGCGACGAGGATGATCGCGACGAGAAGCGGCGAATCGACCTGACCGGCGCCGTCGAGCACGAGCCCGGCGACCACGGCAACGCCGAACGAGAGCACGAAGCCGGCCCCGACGAGGGCGAGGCGCCGGCCGCGCAACCGGTCGAACTCGATCTCGAGCCCGGCGAGGAAGAGGAGGAAGGCGAGCCCGACGAGCGAGAGGACCCGGATCGGCGCCTCGAGCTCGACCCAGCCGAGGACCGCCGGCCCGATCACGATCCCGGCCACGAGTTCGAGCACGACGGAGGGAAGGCGGAGGGCGGGCGCGAGGCCGAGGAGGAGCGGCGCGGCGAACGCGACGGCGGCGACGAGGAGGAGGCCGGAGAAGTGGATCTCGCTCATGCGTTGGCGAACCGTCCGCGACGCCGCCCCGCGCGTTACACCCGACGGGGACGGCGTCGTAACGCCCGCGCCGCGGGCGAGACGGTATGGGAGCGGCGCCGCTCGTCCGCGAGGAGCGGACCCGGCTCCGGAGCGTACGAATGAGCGGCCAACGGGCATAACGGGGACGCATGCCGGCAACGGAAGACCTCACCTGCAGGGAGCTCGTCGAGATCGTCACCGAGTACCTCGAGGGCACGTTGCCGCGCGGCGAGCGAGAGCGCTTCCACACGCATCTGCTCGACTGTCCCGGGTGCACGACGTACCTCGACCAGATGCGCGAGACGATCAGACTGACCGGGCGGCTCGGGGAGGACGGTCTCGCGCCCACGGCTCGCGACGACCTCCTCGCTGCGTTTCGCGACCGGAAGCGCCGGACGTAACGCTCGGAAGCAACGCGAGTCCGTTCTATATGGCGCTTTGCGAGCTGGCCGTTCGAGCCGAGGCGGGTCTCGTCGTCCGCCTCCTTTGGGATCCGGCCCGGGGCCAGGCCGTCCTCCGCTATCGAGACCGCCGCGAGGGCGACGCGTTCGCCGTCGACGTCCCGAACGGCCGGGCGCTCGAGGCGTTCTACCACCCGAACGCCTACCGCCCCGCTCGGCTCGTCACGGGCGCCTGACGCCGCGCACGTTCACCCGGGTGAATCGGACCGCCGGGTGATGACAGAAAACCGCGCGAGCGAGATGCTTCCGCCTCGTGATGACCGCCAAGCGATACCGGATCGTCGTCCGCGGGAGGCTCTCAGACCGCTTTGCGAGTGCGTTCGAGGGGATGACGCTCGAGGCGGAGGCCGGCGAGACGGTGCTTTCGGCCGAGATCCAGGATCAGTCCGCCCTCTACGGGCTCCTCAACCGGCTCCGCGACTTCGGGCTCGAGCTCGTGAGCGTCGACTCCGAGGCGCGACGGTGAGCGTCGAGCTGCGAGCCGAGGTCCCGGTGGCCGACGTCGCCGCGCGCGACGAGGCACGTCTCGTCGCATCCCTCCGCCGCCGCGACGAGCGGGCGTTCGCCGCTCTTCTCGAGCGCTACCACGCCGCTCTCGTCCGAATCGCGACCGTGTACGTCCGTGACCGAGCCGTCGCCGAGGAGGTCGCACAGGAGACCTGGGTCGGCGTGCTCCAGGGGATCGACCGATTCGAGGGCCGCTCCTCGCTCAAAACCTGGATCTTCCGCATCCTGACGAACAAGGCGAAGACTCGCGGCGAGCGAGAGAGCCGCTCCATCCCGCTCTCAGCGGTAGCCGGCGGGAGCGACGAGGCGGCTCCCTCGGTCGACCCGGACCGGTTCCTCGACTCGAGCCACCCCGTGTGGCCGGGCCACTGGGCTTCGCCGCCGACGAGCTGGGAAGGGCTCCCTGACCGCATGCTCGAGTCACGCGAGACGCTCGCGCTCATCCGCCGCTCGATCGAGGCGCTCCCGCCGACGCAGGCCGAGGTGATCACGCTTCGCGACGTCGAGGGCTGGAGCTCCGACGAGGTGTGCGAGCTCCTCGGGCTCTCCGAGGCGAATCAGCGCGTCCTCCTCCACCGGGCCCGTTCCAAGGTGCGACGAGCGCTCGAGGAGTACCTCGAGGTCGTCTGACGCCCCCGCCACGGGTAGACGCCCGTCGCGGGTTGAACTATCGTCGGGCCGGCTTTCGCGTGGAAACCGGAGCGCCCATGCACGACCTGCTCGTTCGAGGCGGCACCGTCGTGACGGCCGAGACGAGCGAGCGCCTCGACGTTGTCGCGGACGGCGAGACGATCGCCGGGATCGGCCCTCCCGGCTCCTTCGGCCCAACCGCGAAGCGCGTCGTCGACGCCGACGGATGCCTCGTCGTTCCTGGCGGCGTCGACCCCCACGTCCACTACGGGCTCACGTTCGGACCGGTCACGTCGGAATCGCAGGAGTGGTCGGCGGCGGCCGCTCTCGGCGGGACGACGACCGTGATCGACTTCGCGCTCCAAGAGGCCCCGGCGACCCTCCACCAGGCGATCGCGGCGAAGAGGGCCGAGGCCGACGGCGCGATCGCGGTCGACTACGGCCTCCACGCGATCGTCGCCGGGCCCGACATCGCCTTCGAGGTAATCGACGAGCTCGGCGACGTCGTCCGCGACGGCGTCCCGACGATCAAGACGTTCATGACCTACGGCTGGATGGTCGACGACGGCGCCCGCTTCGGAATCATGAGCGCGGTTGCCGAGCACGGCGGAATGAGCGTCGTCCACGCCGAGGACGACGCCCTCGCGGCCTTCCTCGCGAAGAAGTACCTCCGCGAGGGGAAGACGCACGGCGCTCACATCGCCGAGACCCGTGGTCCCCTCGTCGAGGAGGCGGCCGTTCGACGAGCGATGCTCCTCGCCGAGCGGTCGGGGTCGGCTCTCTACGTGCTCCACATGGCCGCGGGGAGCGCCGTCGCCGCGCTCGCGGAAGGACGAGAGCGCGCGCTTCCGTTCTACGGCGAGACGCTCCTCCTCTACCTCTCCTTCACCGCGGACGCCCTCTGGGACGACGACCGCCGCGGCCTCCTTTGGAACAACTACCCACCGATCAAGGAGAAGGAGGATCAGGACGCCCTCTGGGCGGCGCTCGCCGACGACCGGCTGCAGGCCGTCGGCACCGATCACTTCGCCGTCACGAGCGAGGAGCGGTTCGAGCTCATGGGCACGACCGTCGACCAGCTCCAAGCGGGGATCGCGAGCGTCGAGCTACGAGTTCCGGTCCTCTTCCACCTCGGCGTCCACGAGGGACGGCTCAGCGTCAATCGATTCGTCGAGGTGTCGGCGACGAACCCGGCGAAGCTCATGGGGCTCTACCCGCGAAAGGGGACGATCGCGATCGGAAGCGACGCCGACCTCGCGGTGATCGACCCCGCGCGCACGTGGACCGTGCGCGCCGGTGATCTCTACACGCGCGCGGACTACAGCTGCTGGGACGGCTGGGAGGTCCACGGCAAGGTCACGGCGACCGTGCTCCGCGGCGCCGTCGTCGCCGAAGACGGGGCGTTCGTCGGGCGGCGCGACGGCGGGCGCTTCCTTCCGCGTTGCCTCCCGCGCGAGATCCTCGCCGGCGCGGCCGACCTCTCGGCGACGAACGTGGCGCCCGCGCTCGTCGTGGAGCCGGTTCGCTAGCAGGCGTGGCGAGCGCTGCGGCAGCGAGTCGCGCGGCGGAGCCGGCTGTCGGGCCCGTCCTCCTCGCGACGAAGCTCCACGTGCCGGTGGGCCGCCGACGGCTCGTTCCTCGCCCCGGGCTCCTCGCTCGCCTCTCGGATTCGCCGCTTCGAAAGCTGACGCTCGTCGACGCGCCGCCTGGCTTCGGGAAGACGACGATCCTCGCGCATTGGGCGGCCCGAGAGCGCGACCGGCGGCGCTTCGGCTGGGTCTCGCTCGACCCGGCCGACAACGACCCGGCCCGGTTCTGGGCCTACGTAGTGGAGGCGGCCCGGACGGCGGCCCCGTCGGTGGGCGGGACGGCAGCACCACTCCTTCGCGCCTCGGGGGCGGCCGCCGTCGACGTCGTCCTCGGGATGCTCGTCAACGAGCTCGCGGAGCTCTCGGACGAGGTCGTCCTCGTGCTCGACGACTACCACCTCGTCACGAATCGCGAGGTGCACGAGCGGGTGGGAGAGCTCCTGAAGCATCTGCCCGAGACCCTACGCCTCGTCCTCGCGACGCGGGCCGACCCGCCGCTTCCGCTCGCGCGGCTCCGTGCGAGCGGCGAGCTCCTCGAGCTCAGGGCCGCGGATCTCCGCTTCACGTCCGAGGAGGCGGAGGCGTTCCTGAACGGCGTCCTCGGCCTCCGTCTCGATCTGGACGCCGTAGGCCTCCTCCAGCAGCGAACCGAGGGGTGGGCGGCGGGGCTCTACCTCGCGGCGCTCTCGTTGAGCGGCCGTCGCGATCGACGGGCGTTCATCGACGCCTTTGCCGGCGACGATCGCCATGTCGTCGACTACCTCGTCACCGAGGTGCTCGAGCGCCAGCCGGACGAGGTTCGCGAATTCCTGCTCGGAACCTCGCTGCTCGATCGGCTCTCGGCGCCGCTCTGCGACGCCGTGCTCGCTCGCTCGGACTCGGCCCGGATGCTCGACGAGCTCGAGCGCTCGAACCTCTTCCTCGTTCCCCTCGATACGACGCGCGAGTGGTACCGCTACCACCACTTGTTCGCCGACCTCCTGCGGCACGAGCTCCAGCGGACGGACGCGGATCTCGTCCCGACGCTCCACCGGCGCGCGAGCGCGTGGCACCGGGAGCACGGCTCGGTGTCCGAGGCGATCCGCCATGCCGCGGCGGCCGGCGACGTCGCCGTCGCGGCCGATCTGATCGCGCTCCACTGGAACGACTACGTGAACGGGGGGCGAAGCGAAACGGTCGCCGCGTGGCTCGCTCCCCTTCCACACGACGTCGTCGGCGCGGACGCACGCCTCTGCCTCGCGAAGGCGGGCTCGTCGCTCACCCTCGGCCGCCGCGACGAGGTCGAGCCTTGGCTCGACGCCGCGGAGCGGGCGCCGGCCGTCGGCTCTGTGCGAGTCGGCGGCGCCTCGATCGAGGCGGAGGCAGCGATCTACCGGGCCGTTCACCTCTACATGGTCGGCGACTTCACGCGCGCCCGTGCGGCGGCCGGGCGCGCCGCCTCGCTCGAGCAGGCGGACACCTCGCCCTGGCGGGCGATGTCTGCCGCCGCCCTCGGGCGCTCGCTCTTCTGGTGCGGCGATCTCGAGGAGGCGAAGGCGGCGCTCGAGGACGCGGTGCGTCACCGCCGCGGGGCGAGCAACAACCTCTCGGTGATCGGCGCTCTCGGCTATCTGGCGGCGATCGCGGCCGAGCGAGGCGAGGCACACGAGGGGATCCAGCTCGCCGACGAGGCGATCCGGGTGAGCGAGGCGGAGGCGCTTGCCGAGCACTGGGTCGCCCTGCCGGCTTTCGTCGCGCGCGCCGGCGCGCTACGCGAGCTCGGTGATCGCGAACGCGCGTTGTCCGAGGCCGAGCGCGCGGTCGCGCTCGGCCGGCGAGGAGCAGGCCGCGTCGAGATGGCCTACGCCCTGCTTGCGCTCGCCGAGATCCAGCGGCGGCAGGACCGGCTACCGGACGCGCGCGCGGCCGTCGCGGAAGCCAGGCGCGCCGTCGAAGAGTGCCCCGACCCCGGGATGCTCGGCGCGATCCTCGCGCGGGTCGAGCAGCGGCTCCATCCAGGCCGGCAAGCGGACGAGCCGAGCGACGACGAGCTGAGCGCGCGGGAGCTGGCCGTGCTCGAGCTCTTCCCGACCGGCCGCTCGCTCCGCGAGATCGGAGCGGCCCTGTACCTCTCGCAGAACACGGTCAAGACGCACACGCGCAACATCTACCGGAAGCTCTCGGCATCGACCCGCGACGAGGCGATCGCGCGTGCTCGCGAGCTGGGCGTCCTGTGAGCGGGCACCTTGCCCGCTGTAACGGTTGGCGGAAAGCCGTGACTTAACCGGCATGACCGACGTCCTCGTCGCAGAGACCGCCCCGACCCCGCGCCGGCCCGCGCCCGACTTCATGCCGATCGAGGAGCATGGGATCATCGGCGACCTCCACACCGTCGCCCTCGTATCGACGGACGGCACGATCGACTGGTACTGCTGCCCGTCCTTCGACTCGCCGAGCGTCTTCGCCTCGATTCTCGACCGCGAGCGCGGTGGGTATTTCCGGATCGCGCCGGCGCGCGAGGGATGGAAGCCGAAGCAGCTCTACTTCCCGGACACGAACGTCCTCGTCACCCGCTTTCTCTCCCCCGACGGCGTCGGCGAGCTCCAGGGCTTCATGGCGATCCCGCGCGACGGCGAGGAGCGGCACCGCAACCGGCTGGTCCGGCGCGTCCTCTGCGTGCGCGGCGAGATGCCGTTTCGCCTCGAGATCCGGCCGCGCTTCAACTACGGCCGCGACGAGCACGAGCTCGAGCGCTCCGAGCACGGCGTCACGTTCCGCTCGCCCGCCCTCACGCTGGCGCTCCAGTCGCCGGTCGCGCTCGCCGTCGACGAGCGCGACGCGTACGCCGAGTTCACGCTCCGAGCCGGGGAGACGGCGACCTTCGTCCTCGAGCGCGTCGAGCCCGATTACGTTCCGCGGCCGCACTCGGAGGCGGAGACCCGCGAGGCCTACGAGCGGACGATCGAGTTCTGGCGGCGCTGGCTCGCCCAGTCGCGCTACCGCGGCCGCTGGCGCGAGATGGTGAACCGTTCGGCGCTTACGCTCAAGCTCCTCACGTACAAGCCGACGGGCGCGATCGTCGCCGCTCCCACCGCGAGTCTCCCGGAGCAGGTCGGCGGGCCCCGGAACTGGGACTACCGCTACACGTGGATCCGCGACGCCTCGTTCTCGCTCTACGCCCTCTTGAGCCTCGGCTTCACCGACGAGGCGGCGTCCTTCATGGGCTGGCTCACCGATCGGTTCCGGGAGTGCCTGCAGGGCGAGTCGGGTCCCCTCCAGATCATGTACGGGATCGACGGGCGCGCCGAGCTCCCGGAAGAGACGCTCGACCACTTCGAGGGATACCGAGGCTCGGCGCCGGTGCGGATCGGAAACGGCGCCGCCGACCAGCTCCAGCTCGACATCTACGGCGAGCTGATCGACTCCGTCTACCTCTACAACAAGTACGGGGAGCCGATCTCCCACGATGCCTGGCAGGACCTGCGCCGCATCGTCGACTGGGTGAGCGAGAACTGGGACCAGGCCGACGAGGGCGTCTGGGAGACGCGCGGCGGCCGGCAGAAGTTCACGTACTCGCGCCTCATGTCGTGGGTTGCGATCGAGCGCGCGATCAGGGTCGCACGGCACCGGGGACTTCCGGCCGACCTCGTCCGCTGGTCCCGGGGGCGCGACGCGATCTACGAGCAGATCATGGAACGCGGCTGGAACGACGGGCGGCGGGCGTTCGTGCAGCACTACGAGACGGACGTCCTCGACGCGTCCCTCCTCCTCATGCCGCTCGTCAAGTTCGTCTCGCCGACCGACCCGCGCTGGCTCTCGACGCTCGATGCGATCACGACCGAGCTCGTCGAAGACAGCCTCGTCTACCGCTACAACGCCAAGGCCTCGCCCGACGGGGTCGAGGGCGACGAGGGGACCTTCTCGATCTGCTCCTTCTGGTACGTCGAGGCGCTCGCCCGCGCTGGACGGCTCGACGAGGCGCGGCTCGCGTTCGAGAAGATGCTGACGTACGCGAACCACCTCGGCCTCTTCTCGGAGGAGATCGGCCCCTCCGGCGAGCAGCTGGGGAACTTCCCGCAGGCCTTCACGCACCTCTCGCTCATAAGCGCCGCCGTGAACCTCGACCGGCGGCTCGGTTGACCGACGAGGCGGACGAAAAGCGAGCCCTCGCTCTCGCGGCCGCGAAGGCGGCGGGGTTCGACGGTCTCGTCGCCACGACGCCGGCGACGGTTCGCTGGCTTCTCTGCGGTCGTGGTCGGCCCGTCGACGCCGCCTCACCGCAGGCGGCGTACGCCGTTCTCCTGGATGGGGAGCGGGCGAACGTCCTTGCGCCGAACATCGAAGCGCCGCGGGTCGCGGCCGAGGAGCGCTTCGAGGAGCTCGGCTTCGACGTCGTCGTCTACCCCTGGGAGGTCGGCCTCGAGCCGGCGGTCGCGGAGCTCGGCAACGACCGCCGCCTCGTCGCGGACGCCGAGCTCGAGACCGCGATCGCTCCGCTTCGCCGGACGCTCGTCCCCGCCGAGCGCGACCGCTATGCGGCCGCGGGCGCCGATGCCGCGGC
>JALZGN010000172.1 GCA_030861005.1 Actinomycetota bacterium | reverse complement strand
GCGACCGCGCCGCCCGCCGCCCACCCGTCCTCGCGCGCGAGCCCGCTCGCGTCGGCTCGGCGTCGGATCGCCTGCGCCACTCGCTCGTCCGCCCACCGGTCGAGGTCGGCGACATACTCGGGATGGATCGCAAGACGTGGCGCGAGCTCGAGCCCGCGCGCCCGCGTCGCGTCCGCGAGCCGCTCGATCTCGGGCCAGGGCGCCTCCGGGTTCACGTGGTCGAGCGTGACCGGCGAGATGCCCCCCCAGTCGTCGATGCCCGCATCGAGGAGGATCGGGAACTCGTCGTAGGAGAGGTTCGGCGGCACCTGAACGTGCATCGCGGGCCCAAGGACGAGGCGCGCTGCCGCCGCCGTCCAGAGGACCTCCTCGAGCGGCGGCTCCGGGTGCTCGGCCATCTTCGTTCCCGGCTTCGCACGGAAGTTCTGGACGATCACCTCCTGGACGTGACCGTAGCGCTCGTGGAGGCTCCGGATCGCGGCGAGCGCCTCCAGTCGCTCCCGCCTCGTCTCGCCGATTCCGATCAAGATCCCGGTCGTGAACGGGACGGCGAGTCGGCCCGCCGTCTCGAGCGTCTCGAGGCGCCGCGCCGGAAGCTTGTCCGGCGAGCCGTGGTGGGGACCGCCTTTCTCGCTGAGCCGGTCGGCGGTCGTCTCGAGCATGATCCCCTGCGAAGCCGAGACGGTCCGGAGGAGCGCCACGTCGTCGCGCGTCATCACGCCCGGGTTCGCGTGCGGAAGGAGACCGGTCTCCATGAGGACGAGCTCGCACATCCGCGCGAGGAGCTCGATCGTCGTCTCGCAGCCGCGCGCCGCGAGCTCCTCGCGTGCAGCGCGGTACCGAAGCTCGGGCTTGTCGCCGAGCGTGAAGAGGGCTTCGTGGCATCCGGCGGCGGCGCCGGCGCGCGCGATCGCAAGCACCTCCTCTTCCGTCAGGTAAGCGCGCTCGCCGCGCCGCGGCGGGCGGGCGAAGGTGCAGTAGTGGCAGACGTCGCGGCAAAGCACGGTCAGCGGGATGAACACCTTCGGGGAGTACGTGACGAGCCGCCCGTGGCCCTCGTCGCGCAGCTGTCGCGCCTCCGTCAGGAGCTCGTCGAGGGGCACGGCGAGGAGCGCGGATGCGTTCACGCGGCGGCGACGAGCGCGCGGAGGCGCTCGAGGTCGGCGGGAAGATCGACGTCGAAGGCGAAAAGCGGGTCGTCGAGGACGACGGGATCGAGGCCGACCGCCCGCGCCCGCTCGATGGTGGCGCTCGCAGCGTTCGGAACGCCGAACACGGGCTGGAACACGAGTTCGCCCCGGAAGGCGAAGCCGTTCACGCCGCCGTCGGCCGCTCGCGCGAGAGCGACCGGGCGAGCCGCCTCGACGAGGCGGTCGATCGCGTCGGCGAGGACGAGCGGGCAGTCGGCCATCACGACGACGGCGCCGTCACGCGCCCGGGGATGGCGAAGCGCGGCGGCGATCGCAGGCGCGTGGCCGACCCCGTCGTCGATCACGACGTGGTCGCCGCGGGCAAGGCGCGGGTCGGGCGTCACGACGAGCGTCTCGCGTACCGTCGTCGCCTGGAAGCAGGCCTCGAGCACGCAGTCGAGCATCTCGACGGAGAGCGTCGTTCGCTCGGCCGTCGTGAGCGTAGGCGCGAGGCGGGTCTTCGCCCGGGCAAGTGCCTGCACGGGCACGATCGCGAGCACGCGCGGAGCATATGCGCGGGCCGCGCTCAGCGGCCGCGCTCGGCGAGTTCGCGGACACGCTCCCCTCCTCCGCGAACGATCGGGTCGCCGTGGCCCACGCCGACGAGCTCCGCATCGAGCTCGGCCATGCGCGCGAGCGACGCGCGGTGCTGCTTCGGATTCAGGTTGAACGCGTCCCAGCCGGCGCGGAAGTCCGGCCACGTCGAGATCGCGTCGCCGGCGATCAGAAGCCGCCGCTCGGGCCAGTGAAACGCGAGGTGGCCTGGGGAGTGGCCGGGGGCATGGAGGACGCGGAGCGGGCCGATCTCCTCCTCGTCCTCGACGTGGCGGTCGACCGGACACGGCGGGTGCTTCGGCCGCCCGACGGCCAGCCCGAGCTGGAACGGCCAGAGCCGGAGCGTCTGTCGGGGCAGAAGCGTGACGGCTTGCGCCCTGCGGTCGCCCGAGACGATGTCGGCCTCCCACTCGTGCGCGTACACGGTCGCGCCGCTCGCAGTCTTGAGCGCCGCTACGCCCCCGAGGTGCGAGCGGTGCGCGTGCGTGACGACGATCTGCTTCAGATCGCTCGCGCGTCGCCCGAGGCCGCGGAGGCCTTCCAGCACGCCACGCGCATCCGTCTCGAAGAGCGTGTCGACGAGCGTCAGCCCGTTACCGCCCTCGAGGAGGAACGCGCGGACGCGGCCGCCCTTCTTGCCGCCGAGGACGTGCACGCCGGGCGCGATCTCCACCCTAGTCGGCGACGCGGCTCCACGGCGCGAACGCGTTGTCGACGCCACGGAGCGCGGGCTCGAGCTCGGGGTAGTGACGCAGGAGGATGTCCTTCATGGTGTTGTCGCGGACCCACCGAAACCCGGTCGAGCTGTAGATCTCGGGCGTGTAGTCGCGCGTGAAGAACCGGTCGCTCTTCAGGCGGCGCGAGGCCATCAGGATGAAGACGCGGAAGGCGGTGTCGCTGAACCCGAACCCGCGCGGGAGCGGCTCCGCGTACAGGCCGACCATGAGATCGAGACGATCGACGTCCCCGTAGACGCGCTCGAGCTCCGATGCTGCCTCGGCGTTTTCGGTCAGCTCCTCGAACGACCGGACGCGCTTGCGGTGGAAGAGCTCGCGGAAGTCGTTGTAGCGCGGGACGCCGCGCTCGCGGATCCGGAGGACGTCCGTCGCCGCGAGATCGAAGCGGGAGCCGTCTGGCCGCTCCAGGTCTTGGAGGAAGCGCGGGTAGTTGTGCAGACGGATGGCCCCGGGATGTGAGACGCCGAACGAGTAGAGGGCGCTCGGGACGCCGAGCTCCTCGAGTCGCGCCCGCGTGTCGAGCGCGCCGATCTCGCGAAACGTGCGCTCCTGGAGAACGCGGTCGTCTGCGTGCGAGCGAAACGTGAAGTCGTCGGGGAGGAGCGGGTGCATCCGGTAGACGGCGACGAACTCCTCCGTCAGCGAGTACGGCGCGGCGTGGTGGTTCGTGGGCGAGCCGGGGATGCCGCTCAGCACCTCGCTCCGTCCGAGCCGCCCGAGACGCCGCGTGATTCGCTCTCCGACGATCCCCCACCAGTTCGCGTTCATCGCGACCTTCGTTGTCGGGTGCGCGATGATCGCAGGCGTCCATTCAACGGTGTGGATCTTCGCCATGAGGGCGGCGTTCACCAGTCGGGCGCGGTCGTAGAGCTCGTCGTCGGACCAGCTCGGATGCTCAGCGCGGAGCGCGTCGCAGATCGCGTTGTGCTCGCGCGTGAAGAGCGTGTGCAGCAGGCCGAGGCCGAGCCAGAAGTTGCCCGCGACGCCCGTCAGATCGACGTGCTGCTCGAGGTCGGCGGGGAGGAGGCCGTCCTCGTCGAGGCGCAGCTTGCCATGGTCGCCGGCGCGGATCGCGTCGGCGAACCCCTGCTCGCTCCCGTAGATCTGTGACGCGTCCCACCAGTGGCTGTCGGCTGTCACGTAGGTCGGGGGCGTCGAGGGGTCGGCGTCGGACGTCGGGTCGCGTCGAGTGCGCGGGATCCGCATCGGTCGCTCGTACCACGCGTCGTCCTCGCCCAGCTCGAGCTCCCAGGGCCGCTCGTCCTCGTTCTTCCCGTGGCTGAACCAGTCGTGCACCTCGAACTGGAGCCAAGCGCCCGCGAGCAGGTTCAGCGTCGTCGCCGGGAGGAAGCGCTCGCGAGTCAGGAGCTCGCGGCTGACGACGCGAGGATTCGGCTCCAGGATCGCGGGGAGGTCCTCGGGAAACGTGTGCTCGAGGGGAACGTTTCGGCCAAAGCGCGCCCCGATCGCGCCCATGCGTGGTGAGTCGAGGTCGTTGAAGCTGCCGTCGAGGCTCCGCGCTCGGACGTAGCGCGCCGGGGCGCCGTTCGCGGGCGTCGTCGTCGCGACGGTCTCGGTGTCGTAGAGGTTGCGCTGTCGAAGCCGCGTCCGGATGCCGACGAGCGCGAGAATGCCGACGGGCTTTGGGAGACGGTCCCAGCCGAGCCAACGGTCGAGCGCTTGCGCGGGAGCGGCGAGGAGCGGCGAGAAGATTGACATCGCGCGCGATACTTCCGTCTCCCGGGGAGGCTGTCAACGAGAGTCACGACGACGGGCGGTACGGTCTCGCTCGGTGACCAGGCTGACGGTTCTCTGCGGCGGTCTCGGCGGCTCGCGCTTCGTCGATTCACTCGCGCGG
>JALZGN010000105.1 GCA_030861005.1 Actinomycetota bacterium | reverse complement strand
AGGCTTCCCGAACAGCGTCATCCGCGTCCGACGCGACGGAAGGTGGCGGCTGGTCGCCAACCTCAGCCGCTTCCTCAAGCGGCATCCCGTCGCCAATCCAGCGCCGGGGGACTTCGAGCC
This sequence comes from Actinomycetota bacterium, assembly GCA_030861005.1. Taxonomy (GTDB): domain Bacteria; phylum Actinomycetota; class Thermoleophilia; order Gaiellales; family Gaiellaceae; genus JALZFU01. The sequence continues at coordinate 10,660 of JALZGN010000105.1, read as the reverse complement.
CGACGGGACTTGGTACAGCATGGTCACGTACCGAGGCGCTCTCTATGCGCTCGAGCCGAACCACGGCGAGCTCGACCGGATCACTCGACGCGGGCGCGTCTCGCGCGTGCTCGACGTCTCGTTGCTGTTCGGCCACGTCGTCCCGACCGCGCTCGCGGTCGACCCGAGGCGCCATCGCTTCTACATCGGGACGCTTACCACCTTCCCGCTCGCCCCGGGCGCGGCGCAGGTGCTCGTCGTCACCCCGCAGGGGCGCGTCACGCGAATCATCTCGGGATTCACGGCGATCGTGGGGCTGGCCGTGCGCAGACACCAGCTCTGGGTGCTCGAGACGAGCTCGGTCGCCGGATTTCCCCAGCCGGGCACGGGCACGGTTATCCGCCTGACCCGGCGCGGCCGCCGGACGGTCGTCTCGGGCCTCACGTTCCCGACCGGGATGACGTTCGGGCCGAAGGGTGATCTCTACGTGACGAACAAGGGGTTCGGCTTCCCGCGGGGAGCAGGAGAGGTCCTGCGCGTGCGTCGCTGAACGGACGCCGTGGCGCCGCGCTCGAAAGGGCGCCGCGCGCGTGGCTCACAGCATCGACGCCCGACCGCCCGCTTGCTTCTTCGCCCGCCTCTCGTGCGGCCGGGAACGCGACCGAGGCCGCGAGACGGACGCTTTGGGGCGCGCGCATTTCGCTGCACGTATGGTCGTCTCACCTGCAAGTCATCGCGGCAGGCGCAATTCGCGGCGCTCCCGTTGTGCGCGGGGACCGTCGCAAAGTCTGCCTGCCCACGCCGATTCCCGTCTCGCGCTTGGAACGGCGATCATGCGACGCGGAGCCGCTCGCGCGTAGCGCAATGTCTCAGGCAACTGGTGGCAGCTGGTGGCAACGGTTCTCGGTTGTTTGCGCGGATTTCGGGCGCCGGCGATTCGCCACCGATTGCCACGATTGCAATCCACCGGGCTCCATAAAGGCTCCAATCCCCGGCTCGATGAGGGTTGCCTTATGACCTGTGTTCGACTGATCGCGGCAATGAACCTGTCCGAGTCCAGTCCCGCAGGCGATTCAGGCCTACAACCAGGATCGTCGAGCGCGGGATCGCGCTCGTCAGGCGGTCGACGAACCGCAGCACCACAAGAACGAACGAAGTAAGAGGGTAGCTCGACGCGAGGCCGCGCCCCCGCGCCTTCCCCTGGCGCCGACCTCTGCGTCGCGTACTGGGATCCCTCACGCGGTGAGGGTATCTTGGCGGAGATTTGATCGCTCGTGTGCGTGGGTACGTCGTGAGCCGCTCGGCTGCCTCTGAGCCGGCTCCTGCTTGCCCGGCGAGCCTCCCGGTACCGGCGTAGGCGTTCCCGGCCCCTTCGGGTCCGGAACGCCGTGACGAACGTCGTCGCCTCGCCCCGGCCATCCCTGGTCGGGGTCGCCACCGATCGGAGGAGCTCATGTCCCGTCACTCGCTGCCAGGCCAATCAATCGACTTCCCAGCCTGGTACGGCGAGGTCGTCCGCCGCGCCGGCCTCGCGGAGGGTTCGCTTGTCCGCGGCGCGATGGTCATCAAGCCGTACGGCTACGCGATTTGGGAGGCGATCCAACGGGCCCTCGACGAACGCATCAAGGCGACCGGCCACGAGAACGTGTACTTCCCGCTGCTCGTCCCCAGCACCGTCCTCGACCGTGAGCGGGAGCTGGTCGAAGGCTTCGCGCCTGAAGTCGCCTTCGTCACGCACGCTGGCGGCAAGAAGCTCGAGGAGCCGCTCGTGATCCGGCCCACCTCAGAGGCCGTCATCTGGGCGACGTACGCCCGCTGGGTCCAGTCCTACCGCGACCTGCCGCTGCTCTACAACCAGTGGGCCAACGTCGTGCGATGGGAGCTCCGTCCTCGCCTCTTCCTGCGTACAACGGAGTTCCTCTGGCAAGAGGGGCATACCGCGCATGAGACCGAAGACGAGGCGATGGCGGAAGCGCTTCGGATCCTTCGCGACGTCTACGCCGACACAGCCGAGCAGGTACTCGCCATTCCCGTCCTGCGTGGAAGAAAGAGCGCGGCCGAGCGCTTTCCCGGCGCCGTCGAGACCTTCGCGATCGAAGCCCTCATGCTCGACGGCAAGGCGCTGCAAGCTGGAACCTCGCACTACCTCGGCCAGAAGTTCGCCCGCGCCTACAACGTCCGCTTCACCGACCGCAGCGGGAAGGAGCAGTACGTCTACGCGACCTCGTGGGGAGCGAGCACGCGACTCGTCGGCGGCCTGATCATGGCCCACGGCGACGACACCGGCCTGCGCCTGCCGCCGGGGGTTGCTCCGTACCAAATCGTCATCGTTCCCATTCCCAGCGTCGACGGCGGCTGGACGCGCGTGCGAGAGGCGAGCGAGGGGCTCGCGACCACGCTCCGCGCCGCGGGACTGCGAATCCGCCTCGACGATCGTGAGGAGATTCGACCCGGCTTTAAGTTCAACGAGTGGGAGCTCAGGGGCGTCCCGCTTCGCCTCGAACTGGGCGAGCGCGAGTTGGACGACGGGCAAGCAACGCTCGTTCGTCGAGACACCGGGGCTAAAGAGAGGACATCCACGGACTGTGTGGCAAGCCGAGCCCGAGAGCTCCTCGCGCAGATCCAGCGACGACTGTTTGAGGAGGCACGTGCGTTTCGCGGCGAGCACACGCTCGAGAATCCGAAGAGCTACGGGGTCATGCGCGAGTTCCTAGCCGCGGCCGGCGGTCTGGCTATCGCCCCTTGGTGCGGCTCGCCCACGTGTGAAGACCGAGTCAAGAGGGAGGCGCGCGCGACGATTCGCTGCCTGCCGCTACAGCGGGTCAGGATCAAGGCCCGGTGCATCGTCTGCGAGTCACCGGCCGTCGAACGCGCGACCTGGTCGCAGGCGTACTAGAGCGTCGGACGCGGGTCGAGAGCGGGTAACCTCATCCGCATCCAGGAGCGGCGCTGACCCGTCGGCGATCGCACCGGAGGTCAAGCGGCTGAGACTCGTTCGGCGCACGGAGGTGCTTCGCAATGGCTGAGAGGAAACCCTCCAAGGGATTCACGGACGAGGAACGAGCCGCGATGAGGGAGCGCGCCCAAGAGCTGAAGGCGGCCGCGCGCCGCGGCCCGCGCGCGGGCAAGGCGGACGGGGAAAACGACGTGCTCGCGAAGATCGCCGACATGCCGGAACCGGATCGTGCCATGGCCGAGCGTATCCATGCCCTCGTCAAAGCCAGCGCGCCAGCCCTCTCGCCGAGAACCTGGTACGGGATGCCCGCGTATGCCAAGGACGGCAAGGTCGTCTGCTACTTCCAAAGCGCGGAGAAGTTCAAATCGAGGTACGCGACGTTCGGCTTCAGCGACAAGGCGAACCTCGACGAAGGCGCCATGTGGCCGACCTCCTTCGCGCTGACGGAGTTGACCTCCGCCGAAGAGGCGAGGATCGGCGCGCTCGTGAAGAAAGCGGTGAGCTGAGGACTGGACTCGCGACTGGACCCGGCCCTAGGCGGGATCGTCGGACGGGCGCACATACGGGCTGCTCGACGTGGAGGAGCTAAACGAGGCCGAGATCGAGGCGTTCAGAAAGAAATACTTGCAATTCGCAGAGAACGCACGCGAGGAGATCCGGCGCGCACAGCGCCGACACCGGCACTCCGGAAATTCAGTTTCCCTCATAGGTCGCCGCCCGCCAGGGAGGCGCTTTCGGCGCCCTCGCCGCGACTCACCGCTCTTCGCCGCGCCCGGCGACGGAGCCGAGCGCGACGGAGCCGAACGCGACGAAGGCAAGCAAGGCGACCACGCCGACTGTCTCGACCGGCCCGCCGTCGGCTAACAGCGTCAAGGAAGGCCGACGGCAAGGGCGAGCGTCGTGAGCCAGACCACCGGCCGGTGGCGCGGCGCGACCGCAACCCCGCGTTTCTCGATTTCCGTCGTGGCTTGGGGGTCGAAGCGCCCGCGCAGCACGAGGCCGAAGAGGAGGGCGAGCGACGGACCGAGGATGACCGCGCCGAGCGCGACGCCGACGATCGTCGCAATTAGAACCGGCCTTTCGGCGGCAGCTTCCTCCACCGTAAGGCCGGGAAGGAGCTCGGGTCGCTGCGCCAGCGCCCAGCCGACCACGATCGCCGCGACTGCCGCTGATGCTAGGTAGCGTGCCGCCTCGAAACGAGCGCGGCGCACGAGCTCGAGCGTTCCCAGACCGGCCGCGCCGGATGCGACAACGGCGAGGATCGCCGGCCAATCGAACAGGCCGCCGCGGAGCCTCTCTGCGTCGAGCGAGACGACGAAGAGCCCGGCGAGCGCGACCGCGCCGGCCACGGCGCCTGCGGCGAGAGCGCGAATACAAACGCGATGACGAGGTCGCCGCGACCGGCCAGAGGAGGCCGAGCTCGAAGCTGAGGATCGTCCCGTAACGACGCCGACGGCGAAGGGCGCAAGCATTACCTTCGACCAGCGCTTGGCGATTGTGCGATAGACCGGGTCGCCGGTTCTCAGCCAGAGCGCCTCGATAAAGAGGACGAAGGCAGGAAAGGCGATCCCGAAGCAGACGATCGGGATGTGCAGTGCAAACGAGAGCGCCTGCATCTGCCTCGCCTCGAACACGTACTCCTGGTCGACGGGAGCGAACGCGCTGAAGACGATCGCGCTCACCCTCCCAAGCCGTCCTCGGCCCCCCGCTACGCGAAGCGCGGGTACAGCGTCATACCACCGTCGACGAAGATCGTCGAGCCGACGACGTAGTCGGCTTGCTCGGACGCAACCCAGGCGACGGCTCGGGCCACGTCGGCGACCTCGCCCCAGCGACCGTACGGTATCTCCGCCTCGATTGCGGCCTTGCGCTTCGGATCGGCCAGGACGTCCGCGTTGATGGGCGTAGCGATCGCTCCCGGGGCGACGGATACGACGCGGATTCCGTGCGGGGCGAGCTCGCGTGCGATCGATTGGGTGAAGAGCTTCTCGCCGCCCTTGGAGGCGCAGTAGTGCGAGAAGCCCTCCCACGGAATGACCTCGTGCACGCTCGTAACGTTGACGATCGCGCCGCGGACGCCGTCGGCCAGCATCACCCGCGCCGCTTCCCGCGCACACAGAAACGCGCCCGTGAGGTTGACGTCGATCACGCGCCGCCACCACTCGAGCGGCATGTCGACGAGCAGAAACCGCTTCTCGATCCCAGCGTTGTTGACGAGGAGATCGAAGCCGCCGAACGCCTCCCGTGCCTTACCGATCGCCCGGATGACGTCCTCCTCGGAGGAGACGTCCATCTGCACCGGGATCGCCCGCCCGCCGGCGCGCTCGATCTGCGCGACCATGGCTTCGGCCACCGATGCGTCGGAAAGGTAGTTGACCGCGACGGCGGCCCCGTGAGCGGCGAGCTGGAAGGCGACGCCCTGGCCGATGCCGGAGTCGGCGCCGGTGACGAGGGCCTTTCGACCGCGCAGCAATCGCGCCGGCTCTGGGAGCGGGGTGAAGACGGACTCCGTCATCGCCCCATCATCCCAATGACGAACGGAGACGGCTACTACGGCAGCGCCGCGCGTGTCAGCTGCTGCCGCCCCGACGCTTGCCGATCCGTAGTCCGCCGGGCGCGGCGGGGTGGTAGTAGCCGGGTTCGTCCTCCCTGAGCATCGTCACGGTGCCGTTCGTCTCGAGGATCGCTGTGTGGACGGCCCCGAGGTCCGCGAACCCTTGGCGCCGCGCGCTCGCCCGAAGCTCGGGCAGCGAAATCCCCGAGCGCCGAAGGGCCTTGTGAATCGGCTTGCCCTCGGAGATCAGAAGCGTGGGGTCGCCCTCGAGCGCACGCGCCGCCCACGGGAACGCGTACGTCGTCCGGCTAACGAGCTCGTTGACTGCGAACAGCGTGAGCGCGCCGATGACTGCGCCCGTAACCGAGACGTCGTTTCCGATGATCCCGTTCTGAACGGCGTTCGCGACCAGCAGGAGGACGACGAGATCGAGCGTGTTTGCCTGCCCCAGCTCCCTCTTTCCGACGATCCGCAGGACCGCGATAAGGAAGAGGTAGATGAGGATCGCGCGCAGCACCTTTTCCCCGGCGCTGACCTGCAGGTCGAAAATGTCTTCCCACATGCTGCCAAGGTGTGACGCGGCGCCGGCGAGTCCTGCTCCGCGGCGCAATCGCCTCTCGCGGGCTGCTCGAACTGAAGGGACCCACGAGTGTCCCAGCGCATTGAGGATTACGGCTTAGTCGGAGACACGCACACGGCCGCCCTCATCGGACAGGACGGTTCGGTCGATTGGCTTTGCTTTCCCCGCTTCGACTCGGGTGCGTGCTTTGCGGCGCTCCTCGGCGACGAGCGCCATGGGCGCTGGCTTCTCGCGCCGGCAGGCAGGGTTCGACGAATCTCGCGCCGCTACCGGCCGGGAACTCTCGTCCTCGAGACAGATTTCGAGACCGAGGACGGGACGGTTCGGATCGTCGACTGCATGCCTCCGCGACAGAAGCATCCGAACCTCGTCCGCGTCGTCGAGGGCCTCGCCGGGCGGGTTCCGATGCGGATGCAGCTCGTCGTGCGCTTCGAGTATGGGTCGATCGTCCCGTGGGTCAGCCACCGCGGCCGTCTTCTCTCTGCCGTCGCGGGTCCGGACGCGCTCACCCTGCGCTCCCCGGTCGAGATTCGCGGAGAGGACCTGACGACCGTGGCCGAGTTTGCGGTCGGAGCGAGCGACTCCGTGCCATTCGTGCTCACCTGGCACGCCTCGTACACCCGGGCGCCGCGTGCAATCGCCCCTCACCGCACCGTCGCTGAAACGGAGGCGTGGTGGCGCGAGTGGTCCAGTCGCTGCTCGTACGAGGGGGAGTGGCGCGACGCCGTCGAGCGCTCCCTCATCGTGCTCAAGGCGCTTACCTACGCGCCGACCGGGGGCATCGTGGCCGCAGCGACCACGTCGCTCCCCGAGCAGCTCGGTGGAGTCCGGAACTGGGACTACCGCTACTGCTGGGTGCGCGACGCGACCTTCGCGCTCTACGCGCTCATGACGGCCGGGTATACGGAGGAGGCGGGCGCGTGGCGCGACTGGCTCGTCCGCGCCGTCGCAGGCGAGCCGAAACAGATGCAGATCATGTACGGGGTCGCGGGCGAGCGCCGGCTCACGGAGCTCGAGCTCGGCTGGCTGCCCGGCTACGAACGATCGGCGCCGGTGCGAATCGGCAACGGTGCGGCGCTGCAATACCAGCTCGACGTCTACGGGGAGCTCATGGACTCGCTTCACCAGGCGCGCCAGGCCGGCATCCCGTCGCATCCGACGGCCTGGCACGTGCAGCGCGTGCTCCTGGACTTCCTCGAATCGGGCTGGCGGGAGCCCGACGAGGGCATCTGGGAGGTAAGGGGGCCGCGCCGGCACTTCACTCACTCGAAGGTGATGGCGTGGGTCGCGCTCGACCGCGCTGTCAAGGCGGTCGAGCGGTTTCGTCTCTCGGGCCCCGTCGACCGCTGGCGAGCTCTCCGGGACGAGATCCACGCCGAGGTCTGCCGCGAGGGCTACAACGCCGAACGGGGAACCTTCACGCAGTACTACGGGTCGAGCGAGCTGGACGCAAGCCTGCTCCTGATCCCGCTCGTCGGCTTCCTCCCGCCCTCCGATCGCCGCGTCGCCGGGACGGTCGAGGCCGTGCAGCGAGAACTCGTGCACGACGGCTTCGTCCGCCGTTATTCGGCGAGCACGGAGGTCGACGGGCTTCCGGCCGGAGAAGCGGCCTTCCTCACCTGCACGTTCTGGCTCGCCGACAACCTCGCGCTTGTCGGGCGACGGCAGGAGGCACGGCGGCTGTTCGAGCGGATCCTCGCCCTGCGCAATGACCTCGGGCTCCTCTCTGAGGAGTACGACCCGGCGGCTCGGCGGTTGGTCGGGAACTTCCCGCAGGCGCTCTCGCACGTAGGGCTCGTCAATACGGCCTACAACCTGACGACGAAGCACGGCCCAGCAGAGCGCCGTCGGCGCTCGTGACCGGCCCTGCCTAGTCGCCTCATCGGCGTACCGGTGCTGTCGGGAGCGCGCCGACCTCGTCCTTCCTGAGGCGCAGTGTCACCGAGTCCGTCTCGACGCGCGTCACCGCGCCGATCGGGATGGTGACCTCGCGCCGTCCCCAGAGGTGGCCCGGCCCGAGGACGACGTGGGTGATCTGATCCTCGCCGTCGACCAGGAATCCGTCGACGTGTCCTACGCGGTCCCCCTCCGTCGTATGCCAGTTGGATCATCTGTCGTCGTCTCTTGAGGTCGCTCGGCGTAGCTTCAGAGTCTCCGCCGGCTTCGCGCGCCGAGGCGCGGCTGGTTCGGCGCGCCTCGCGCGGCGACTTCGACGCGTTTGCGGCATTGATCCGACCCCACGACCGACCGCTTCGGGCGCTCGCCTACAGACTCCTCGAAGACGCAAGCGCAATGGATGACGCACTCCAGGACGCATATGTGAAGGCGTTCGTGGCCTTGCCCGTCCGGCGCGCGGTGCGGCGGCTCCCCGATCGCCAGCGGCGCGTCCTCGAGCTTCGCTTTGGCTTCGGCGGGGAGCCGCAGTCGCTCGAGGCGATCGCCCGCAAGCTCGCGGTGAGCCGCGAGCGCGTCCGCGAGCTCGAGAAGCGAGGCGCTGGACACGCTCGAGCGCCAGCTCGCGCCGGTCGTGGATCAGGGGGCGCTCGCGGCGTAGGCGTAGGGTCCCGGCGTGGACGTGGACGCCGCCGAGATCCGGGTGCTCGGCTCGCTGCTCGAGAAGCAGCGGACGACCCCGGACGCGTATCCGCTCTCGCTGAACGCGCTTCGCGCCGCCTGCAACCAGGCGACGAACCGCTACCCGGTCGTCGCCTACGACGAGGCGACGATCCGCGCCGCGCTCGACCGGCTGAGCCGGAAGCGCTGGGCGCGCCTCGCGAGCGGCCCGGGTAGCCGCGCGGTCAAGTACCGGCACCTGCTGGACGAGGCGCTCGGGCTCGCCGGGCCGGAGCTCGCCCTGCTGGCCGTCCTCATGCTGCGCGGGCCGCAGACGCTCGCCGAGCTCACGCAGCGGAGCGAGCGCCTCCACCGCTTCGGGTCGCTGGAGGAGGTCGAGGCGACGCTCGCCGGGCTGGCCGAGCGGGAGCTCGTCGCCCGCCTTCCCCGGCGCCCCGGGCAGAAGGAGGACCGCTACGCGCAGCTCCTCGGCGGCGAGGCCGGGACGACGGCGCCGGCCGAGGGCGAGGAGCCCGGAGCGGCGCCCGAGCAAGCGGATCGCGTGGGCGCGCTCGAGGCACGGGTCGAGCGGCTCGAGGAGACGGTCGCCTCGCTGGAGGAGGCGCTCGCGGCCCGCGCCGCCGACCGGCGGGCCTGAAGCGGTCACGTATCTATAGGGCGCGCGCGCTTGTCGCGCGCCCGCGGAGGCGCGATCCTCCGCGTCGCGAGGCGATCCCGACGAGGAGAGGAGCGAGGCAGATGCTCGACAGCGCGCATATCGCGGCCATCGTCCCAGTCTCGGACATCGAGACGGCGATCGAGTCCTCCGAAGGCAAGCTCGGGCTGCGGCTCGACCGGCGCCGCGACGCCCTTCCGCAAGATCGCGAGGCGGAGTTCAGCGCCGGGAGCGGGAGCGTCCTCCTGTACGAGAGCGTCGGCGCCGGCAAGAGCCGGCACACGATTGCCGGCTTCCGCGTCGGCGACCTCGACTCGGTCGTCGCGGCGCTCCGGGAGCGCGGCGTCGTCTTGGAGGAGTACGACCTGCCCGACGGGAAGACGGAGGGAGGCATCGCGGCGGTGGGCGAGGCCCGGGCCGCCTGGTGCAAGGACCCGGAGGGCAACCTCCTCGCCGCCGGGCGCTGAGCGCGGCGGGCGAACCTTCGCCGGTGGACGTCGTCGCGTACCAGGGGGAGCCCGGCGCGTACTCCGAGGAAGGTGCGATCGCGCTCTTCCCGGGGGCGGAGCGCCGTCCGTGGCCCTCGATCCGGACGGTGTTCGAGTCGGTCGAGGTCGGCCGCGCGGGCTGGGGCCTCGTCCCGATGGACAACTCGCAGGCGGGGAGCATCAACGAGACGTACGACCTCTTCCTCCGGCACGGGCTCCATCTCGTCGGCGAGACGGTGGTGCGCGTCGACCACGCCTTGCTCGCGCTACCCCGATCGACGATCGACGACGTGCGCGAGGTCGTCTCGCACCCGCAGGCGATCGCGCAGTGCGAGGAGTTCCTGAGCGCCCTCGACGTCACCGTGCGCGCCGAGTACAACACCGCCGGAGCGGCGAAGCGCATCGCCGAGAACCGCCTCGAGCGCGTGGCCGCGATCGCCTCCCGGCGCGCGGGCGAGCTGTACGGGCTGGACATCCTCGCCGACCGGATCCAGACCTACCCCGACAACTACACGCGCTTCGGCGCGCTCTCGCGCGACCCGACGCCGCTTGCGGACCCGGACAAGTCGTCCCTCGTCTTCGGCGTCGGCCACGTCGCCGGCTCGCTCTACCGTTGCCTCGGCGCGTTCGCCGAGCGCCACCTCAACCTGACGAAGCTCGAGTCACGGCCTCGGCCGGGACGGCCCTGGGAGTACGTCTTCTACGCGGACGTCGAGGCGCCGGCGCACGTGCCCGAGATGGTGGACGCCCTCGCCGCGCTCAGCGAGCGCGCCACGTTCACGCGGCTCCTGGGGACGTACGCGGCGGCCAAGCGAACGCGGTAGCGCCGTGGAGGCGCTCACGTGGCGCGAGCTCGACATCGCCCGGTGTGGCG
>JALZGN010000059.1 GCA_030861005.1 Actinomycetota bacterium | reverse complement strand
GACCGGGCGCCGAAGGGACGCAACGAGACCGGGCTCTGGTTCCGCCGCCGCGACGAATACGCCGCGACGTAATGGAGACGCCAGTGGAGCACGACGTCGTGCTCCTTCGACCACTGCCACAGCGCTTGTCGACGGTCCGGCGGTCAACGCCGGCCTGCTCCGCGAAGCCGCCGCCACACGCTGACGAAGGCGTCACAGAAGCCGAAGCTGTACGTGGACGATGTGCGCACTCCGAGCGCGTGGACAACTCGCTTGTCGACGATGGGATAGCGATCGGGATACGCGAGGTGCAACAGCACCGAGGCTGTCGGCGAGCCGACGCCGCGAAATGACCGTAGCGCGTCGCGCTCGCGCTCGCTGCTCGTGTCGCTCGGCGGCACGGCTGTACGCGAGACGACGTCTTCAGCGCTGACGACTATGAGCATGACCGATGTCCGGCGGCGAGGACGTGCGGAAGGCGATGCGGCGACCGCCTGCCCCGGGCCGGGTCGGCTGCGAGGGCGGGCGCCGCGCGGGCCCGCCCTCTGCGGCTCTCGTTCTAGGCGCCCGGGATTCGGAGGAGAAGCAGCTGTCCTCCCTCGCGCTTGAGGCTGATGCCGGGCCGCGCAGGGTCATCGAGGCGCTCGAGGATGAGCGTGTGCGCCTGGACGTCCACGAGGAAGCCCCCGGCGCCGAAGAACTTCGAGGCGTCCACAATGCCGCTCGACTCCCAGCTGCCCTGGTTGGCGGTCGGCTCGGTCGACTGATCGACCCGGGCAACGACGGTCAAGGCGCCGGTCTCGAAGTCGTATCGCCAGATGCGAGCGGTCGTCCCGGCCGCGTTGTCCGGAGCGTACTGGTTGTGGCTGCCGGGATCCTCCTGGATAAGGAGGCTCCGCTTGGTCGTCTCGATGTTGTCCGGCTGGTGGATCAGCGCGGTGTTTCCGGCTCCAGCCGAGCCAATGACGTCACCGTCGATGAGGATCGAAAGGCTCCGCACCTTGCGCGGATCACGCCGGTCGAGGACGAGCTTGAACAGGCGGCCGTTCGGGAACGGGCCCATCGTGCCGGACGGTCCCCGGGTCATCTGCGCCGTCCCGGGACCCGGGAGCGCTCGTGGCTCGCCCGTGTCGGCGAAGTAGACGACGTTCGACTTTCGCCGGTCGTAGGCGATGTCCTCGACGCGGATGAACTGGAAGACCCCATGGTCATTCGACCACGTCTCGAGGGAAGTCTGATCTCCTAGCGCCACCGCGCGCGGGACGCGGATGAAGCGGCCGGAGACGCTTGCCGCGTGGGCGATGTCGCCGTAGTCGTTGATGCGGGGGTTGTTCGACTTGAAGGCCCACAGCTGTCCCCGGTCGTTCCAGACGGCGTTTCCGTTCCGGGCCGTGTACATGTAGAGCTGGGAGCTCGGCGGGGAGAAGGTGTCGTCGCCCGAGAGCACGACCGGATGGCCGTAGCCACGGAGCGCGACGGCGTTCTCGTGGTTGTGCCGGCCCATGCCGTAGATGGCCCGGTATCTCTTCCTGCGGAGGTCGTAGGCGACCACGACGCCCGCCTGCCTGGCGTCTGGACCGGGCGGCCAGACCTCCCCCCTTCGATTCACGAGATCAGACGATTCCTCGTTCGTGAAGAGGAGCGGCCGCTCGAACCCGTGCTCGCGGCGCGCGATGAAGTTGGAGCAGAAGCGGACGAAGTTGGCGTCGCTGGGGATGACGTATTCAGCACTGACGACCCCGGCGGTCGTCTCGTTGAGCGTCAGACGGCTGACGATCGCGTTCGTGAAGTCGCTCTCGGTCGGTGGGAACGGCACCCGCGCGGTCTCGTGGTTGACGTAGGCATTGACCCGACCGCCCGAGCGCCCCCGGAGCGAGATCCCGTCAGGAATGGATTCGAAGAAGTACCCGCCTGGGATCGTCTCACCGACGGTGATGATCGGATCGACAGTGACGTCCGCCGCGGCGGGAGCGAGCATGGGCGGCGCGGTCGTCTGGAAGCCCGTTTCCGCTTGGGCACGGGCCTCAGAGGTAGTCGCGAGCAAGATCAGGATCGCGGCCAGCAAGGGCAGCACCCCCGCTTGCGCTCGAGTCCCTCCACGAAGGACGTTGATCATCACATACCCCTTTCGGAGCGGTCTGGTGGTGCGATCCTAAAGCGGAGGAAATCGTCGGTCGAGGAAGTCGGTCGGATCGCGGCCGACACGCCACGCCCGGTCGCGCTTTACGAGTGCGCCAGTTCTTCCACGGACGCCGGCTCCGCCGGGTGCGGATCGTCAGCGGCACGACTCTGGTGGCGTCCTGCGCTCGTCCGCCGAGCTCGAGCACTCGCCGACGAGAACTGTGCCCAGCGCGCTGCCGGCGGCGGGCCGAGCCCCTGGAAGTCCGTCCGCGCGGATCCGTGAGAGCAGAGCGATGTTCGACTGCTACCCGCGGACAGCCGGCTAGCAGCGGGCGCCCCTGCGCCGCTGCCGTCGGCGTCTCTGCGTTCCGGCGGGGGTGGTGGGCATCCGCGCGTTCGTAACCGCCACGAGCGACCGGGACATCCCACGAGCGACCGGGACATCCCAGACCTCGACGACTTACAACGCTCCAGACTGCGCTGGGTGGACGTTGATGGAGCCTTCAGGGCCGGGAAGCGCCGTCTCGAACGCAACAACCCGTTCGTCGGCAATCACCCACGCGTCATGGCCCGGCTCGATTACGTAGGCGTCGCCCGGCTCAGCCTCGCCCTCGGAGCCGTCCTCGTGGGTCACGTGCAACCTGCCCGACTGAACGACGCGACGTGCCGTACCTGGCAGCTGTCGGTCGCAATGACCGGCTTCACGCACTCCGACCACTTCCAACCGGGCTCGAACGTGTAGCGAGCGGCGGTGGTGCCACCCATCCGCACGACGTCAACTCGCGTCTTATCCGGCGTCCGTGTCTCGTCAGACCCGCCGGCGGCGGCGCGGCTGATCGCTGATCGCGTCGCGCCCGCCGAACACGCTGTCGTCCCCCTCGCCCTCCGCGTGCTGGTCCGATCACTGCTTCGGGCTCCGCGCCCCGGAGGCAGCAAGTCGACCGACCGTCGTACCTTCGGCCACGATGTTCCGCCGCGCGAGATCCAGGGGACGAGGGGCATATTCAGCGAGCGGAAGGGAGGCCCCCCGTGGCAGAGCAGCCAAGAACAGCCGAGGAGCGCGGGCAGCGAATCGGCGAGACGTTCAACGAGCTGTCCGAGCAGATTGCCGCGCTTGTTCGTCAGGAGCTAGAACGAGCGCGTTCAGAGGCGACCGAGCGCGCCCGTGAGGCGGGAAAGGCCGGGAGTTACCTGGCGCTGACTGCGGTGTTCGGGTTGGCGGCCGGAGGCGCCGCGCTGACGCTCCCAGTCGTAGTCCTGAGGCGAGCGTTGCCGGGGGAAGCGACCGCGATTGTGGTTGGCGGGTTGTACGGGGCCGCCGCCGTGGCGTTCGGCCGGCGTGCGCTCGAGCGCCTCCAGGCAGCTGCCCCCGCGGCAGTTGAGGAGAAGATCGAGGAAAAGAAAGATGACCTGAGCGACTCGCTCCGGGAGCGCATGCCAGGAACCGAGTAGCCCACACGTGGCGTCGTCATCGTCGGGGTCAGTCGGCGTCGAATGCGATCCGCGCGAGCGTCCTCGAACACGTGCGCGTACGTGCGGGGCCGTGAAACTGCGGTCGCCGTCGCCGAGATTCGGCGACCTCGTTCACCGTCCGAACCCCGTTGGGTGAGGAGCGTCGCGCACGTGTGCCGCCGGTCGTGCCGCGAGCGAGCAGGTCGGTCCCGTGCTCGTAGCCGGAAAGGATCTCGATCCGCTTTCGAGGGCTGGCCCAGCGGTACCACTGGCGCGCCGCCTCCGCACCGCCGTAGACGTCCTCCTCGGAGCTCACGAACAGCTTCGCGCCGCCGATCCGGCGAATTTGCCGAGGCGCGAAGTGGTAGCCGCTCGCGTCGTTCACGCCCGTGATCGTGATGATGCCGGCAGGTGCGATCCGTCCACGAGCCGCCGCGGAGAGGGAGGCCATTGCGCCGACGCTCGCGCCCACGAGGACGACACGGCGGGAGCCATGCGAGCGGACGAACTCGAACGCGCCGACGACGTCCCTCCACGCGTCGAGAGCACATCCACTCCCTCGGAGCACCCGTCCGCGGCGGCCGGACAGACGCCGCGGCGGTTGTAGGTGAGCACGAGATACCCGTGTCGCGCGAGCACCTGCGCGAGCTCGTACCAGTCTGATTGGCTCTCGCCGGCTCGTCTCATGTGGGAGAGGACGACGGCAACGACTCCATCCCCGAAGAGCCTCCCGCGAGCTCGACCGCGTCGGACGCCGGGAAGCGAACCGGCGTCGAGTCGCGCGCGCCGCGTCTTTTGCCGCCGGCGTCGCCGCTTGCGTCTTCGCGTTCGTCTGCCCGTCGGCGCCGCCACGGGCGCAGCCCGGTGGCAAGCGCGAGCAGCCTCGCCGCGAGCGCGAATGCAGCGCGGAACCGCCGAACTGCGTCCGTCACCGCGCTGTCTCCTCGACGACGAAGCCCAGAGCCGCGCTAACGATCGCGCGCCTGCGACGAGCTCCTAGTCGAGCTGAACTCCTCTCCAGGGAATCGAACAGGCCGTAGAAGACGACGTTGCACTTTGACGAAGGGGCGCCGCGTCTCGCACTGAAACGTGATGAAGGGAGCGGGGGCCCACGCACCGGGGACGCCCCCCGCGTCGGTCACGAGCCGCTGATTCGACCCGTCGGCGTCCATCACCCAGACGCTCTCCCCGCGTCCCCAGGCAATCCTCTTCCGGTCCGGCGACCACATCGCCCAGTTGTTCTCGCCTCCCCGCCCCGTCGCTCGTCAGGCGGCGCAGATCGGACCCGTCGGGACGAATCGTGTAGAGGCGAAGCCGCCGTCCTCGACGTAGGTGAATGCGATCCTGTCGCCGATCGGCGACCAGGTCGCATACTCCCCTTCCCGGCCGGGGGGCGTGATCCGGCGGACGTTTCGCCCGTCGGCGTCCATGATGTAGAGGCCGAAGCTTCGGTCGGACCTCGACCTCGCAGCGGTGACGAGCCGCTCGCCATCGGGCGACCAGGACGGTGACCACCCCGCAAGTCTGGTCCGCTTCGTCAGGTCGACCTCGACCAACCCGTCGGCGCCGAGGACGAGAAGCGGCGTCGGCTTCTCATAGTCGCCAGGAACCCAGCGGATTGCGAGCCCTTCGCCCGTCCGGCGACCAGTTGGGCGTCTGCTTGTCGCCGCGCAGGCGATCGAGGCGGCGGATCTTCGACCCGTCGGCGTTCGCCAGGTAGAGATGCGGCGTTCGCCCGCCGCGGACGGCGAGGAACGTGAGCTCCCAGCCGCGCAGCTCGCGGACGAGGTCGGCGGGCGCGCGCCTGACGTCGCCCGACCCGGCTCCGTCCTCGCCGGTCGTTCCAGAGTCGCGATCACCGGTACAGCTGCCGAGAGCTGCCGCTACGACGAGGAGAACCGCGATGACGGGGCGCGGCCGCGGCGCTCTCTCGTCAGCGGTCGCGCGCACGCGTCCTCGCTCGGCGCGTCGACCCGCGGACGTCCGCCGGCTCGCCACGGTCGTCCTACACCGAGCTCAGGGCGCTGGTTCCCGCCATCCCGGGCGTCGGCAGGAGCAGCATCCGATGGAGACCCTCGGGGGACCTCGCAACCCGTTTGTCCAAGCCGCTCCACGAGGGGTCGAGGTCTCACTTTTTTGGGGTCGAAGATTCGTATCTCTGCATCCTCTGCCGACGGTCCGCGGCTCAGCGGCACCCCGGCGAAGGAGGCCGTCGGCACCTCGAACGAGGGCCGCGCCCATCGCGCAAGAGAAGCTTGCGGGGGGCGCGGCCAAGAGTCAGGGCCCGAAAGCTCCTCTAGCTCCTACTCCTCCTCGTCGGCAAACTGGCACCTGCCTCTGTTCGTCTCCGAGGACGCACCGTTTCGCTTCAGGCGCTCGCTGAAGTCGATCCGGCCGAAGAGGCCGCGAGGGCCGACGAAGTTGATTCTCACGTGGAAGAACCCGGAGACGATC
>JALZGN010000005.1 GCA_030861005.1 Actinomycetota bacterium | reverse complement strand
GTCCGGCTCGGTCTTGTGCACGGCGGTCGATTTCGTCGGGGCGAGACGCGACCCGTCAGGCGGGCGAGGCGGTCCCGGGCCGCGACGGCGTTTCCTCAGAGGCCGGTCGCCTCGTCGAACGACGACGAGGCGCGTGCCCATACCTTGCCCGGCGACCCAGAGTCGCGGACGACGACCGTCATGAGCTTGACCTGCCGTCCGGTTCCGCCGGTCGTGTCGACGGTCCGCCAGGTCGCGTAGCTGTCGACTCGGTACGAACGCCCGTCCGCCCCCGCCACCGTCGTCGTCGGCACGATCGTCGTGCACGGCGGCGAGCCGCACGCTGCGACCGAAACGCGCTCCTTCAAGACGAGGCTCGTCCCGGCCGCGTAGGCACCCGCAACGGTTCCGTCGACGCCCCGCGTGACGGTCCATTGCGTCGTCCCCGCGCCGCGCGAGACGAGGATGATCTCGCTCCCGAGCTTGACGCGGAACGGCGCATTTGCTGGGAATCCGGACGCCGACGCCACGGCGAGCGAGGTCGCGGACGCAGAGAGCGCGGAAGCGAGCGTCGTCGTCGGGGAGGCGTCGGCGCGAAAGGCGGGGTCGGCCTTGTACGTCGCGTCCGCGGCCGCTGCGAGGGAATCGGGCACGCCGAGCGCGTCGAACCTTAGCTCGCGGAACTTCTCCATCTGCGACTCGGCGATTGCTCCCGCGGTCGTCAGCGTGCTGGCGCGCCGGAGTTGGGTCACCCCGGACTCGAACATCGCGATGACCGCGAGGACTCCCACGGAAAGGAGCACGAGCGCGCAGAGCATCTCGACGAGGCCGAAACCGGACTCTCGCCTCGCAAAGGCACAGCTTTTCCGCAGCGGACGTTGCACCTCGTCTAGGCGAATCGGCAATTCGGCGACCGCGCTCAAGCTGAAAGGGGGGACTTGCGTCGCCGCGCGCGGTTCGCGGAGCCCTCGTCGGGTAGAACGACGCCGATGCGCACCATCGCTTTCGCCTTCGTGCTCGCAGCGCTCTTCCCCGCGCCCGCCGTCGCCGGATCCACGATCGATCGGGCGGTGGCAGCGCTCCGCGAGGACGAGGTCTACGTCGACCCCGCCGCCGAGCGGCGGATCTCCGGCGAGGACGCCGATCGGATCCGCGAGCGGATCGACGGCTCGAGCGCAGGACCGGTGTACGTCGCCATCCTCCCGGCGAAGGCGGCTACCGAGGCGGGCGGCTCCACCGATGAAGCGGCAGCGGAGCTTATCCGCGCGCTCAGGCGTGACGGGACGTATGCGGTCGTCGTCGGGAACCGGCTCCGCGCCACGAGCACGGTGATCGACGGCGGCGACGCCGGCCGGCTCGCGACCGAGGCGATCCAGGAGCACCGTGCCGAGGGCGTCACGCCGACGCTTCTCGCGTTCGTCGACGCTGTCTCGGCGGCACGCTCGGGCGGCGAGGAGGGGGGCGGGGACGGCCGCGGCCTCGCGCCGATCGTCCTCCCGCTTCTCGCCGTCGGCGGAATCGGGTTCTTCCTCTTCCGTCGACGTCGTCGGCGCGCCGAGGACGCCGAGCTCGCCGGGGTGAAAGCGGCAGCGCAAGAGGATCTGCTCGCGCTCGCCGACGACATCCGCCGCCTCGACCTCGACGTCGAGCTCCCGGGAGCGAGCGAAGACGCGCGACGCGACTACGAGCGCGCGCTCTCGATGTACGAGAAGGCCGACCGCGCGCTCGACCGGGCGCGGATGCCCGAGGAGCTCGTGGAAGTGAGCTCCGCGGTCGCCGACGGTCGCTACGCGATCGCCGCCGCGCAGGCGCGGCTGGAAGGCCGCCACCCGCCCGACCGGCGCCCGCCGTGCTTCATCGACCCGCGGCACGGGCCATCTGCGCGCGAGGTCGAATGGGCACCGCCTTGGGGGGCGCCGCGCCCGATTCCCGTCTGCGAGGCCGACGCGCAGCGGATCGTGCAGGGCCTCGAGCCGGTCCCGCGTCAGGTGACGGTCGGCGGCCGCCGCACGCCGTACTGGGATGCGCCGCCCGCGTACGGCCCATGGGCGGGCGGGTTCTTCGGCGGCTTCGGCGGGCTCTTCCCGGGACTCTTCTTCGGCTCCCTGCTCGGGAGCGCGTTAGCCCCGCCGGTGTACATCGACACGGGTGACGGTGGGGACGGCGATTCTGGCGCCGACGGCGGCTTCGGCGGCGGTGACTTCGGCGGCGGTGACTTCGGGGGAGGCGACTTCGGCGGCGGCGATTTCTAGAATCGCGGCGTGGCCCGTTTCGCGCACGAGCTGAACGAGCAGGTCGGCCGCGAGTTCGCGGCCTCGCAGCAGTACGTCGCGATCGCCGTCTACTACGACGCGGAGACGCTCCCCGAGCTTGCCCGGCACTTCTACCGCCAGGCGGTCGAGGAGCGAAACCACGCGATGATGCTCGTCCAGTACCTCCTCGACGCCGACCAGCCGGTTTCGATCCCAGGCATCGCGGCGCCGCGCACGAGGTTCGACGACCCGGTTGCGCCCGTCGCGCTCGCGCTCGAGCAGGAGCGGCAGGTGACGGCGCAGATCGTCGAGCTCGCTCGGATCGCCCGCGACGAGGGCGACCTCGTCGGGGAGCAGTTCCTGCACTGGTTCCTGCAGGAGCAGCGCGAGGAGATCTCGAGCATGTCGGAGCTTCTCGCGCTCGTCGAGCGCGCGAGCACGTCCAACCTGCTACTGGCCGAGGAGTACCTCGCCCGGCAGCGCGTCGGCGACTCGGGCGAAGCGGAGGCAGGAGCGCCGCCCGCGGCGGGCGGCGCGCTCTGACTCGCGCTCGCCCCGACCCTCGACCCTACGCAAGCGGCACGAGCCGGGTTCCCGTCGCCTTGAAGCTGGCGACCACCTCGTCGCCCGGGCGAAGCTGGAGCCGCTCGAACGAGGCCGCCGTCACTTCCGCCGTCAGCGGTCCAACGCCGACGCGGACCCGGTTCCCGAGCGGGACCACCGTGGTGATCGGGCCGCGGACGTGGTTGCGCGTGGAATCGCGGGGCTCCTCGCGGGCGAGGGCGATCTCCGAGGGGTAGACGACGGCGCCGACGGGGCCCTCGCCGCGGTCGGCCGAGAAGAGCCGCGTGCCGTCTGCGAGAACGACCTCCGTCAGCCCGTCGGCGGCCCTCCGTGCCATCCCCCGGAGCAGGTTCGCCCCCGTGAAGTCGGCGACGAACGGGCTCGCCGGCGATGCGATCAGCTCGGCGGCGGTTCCGAGCTGGACGATCTTGCCGTCCACGATCACGCCGACCCGGTCGGCGAGCGCGGAAGCTTCGCCGAAGTCGTGCGTTACGACAAGGGTCGGGAGCCCGAGCCGGCGGAGGAGCGCACCCAACTCGGCGCGCACGCGCCCTCGATTCTGCGCGTCGAGCGCCGCCAGTGGCTCGTCGAGCAGGAGCACTCGTGGCTCGCGGGCGAGCGCGCGGGCGAGCGCGACGCGCTGGCGCTCGCCGCCCGAGAGATCGCCCGGACGGACGCGGGCGAGGTGCTCGATCGCGAACGCCTCGAGGAGTTCGCGCACGCGCGCTCGCCCGCCGAAGGCGACGTTCTCCTCCACGGTGAGGTGCGGGAAGAGCGCGTAGTCCTGGAAGACGAGGCCCACCGAGCGGCGCTCGGGTGGAAGCGCGACTCCCGCGTTCGTGTCGAGCCACGTCTCGCTCCCGAGCCTGACGACGCCCTGGGCAGGTGTGGCGAGACCCGCGATCGCGCGAAGGACGGAGGTCTTGCCGGCGCCCGATGGCCCGACGAGCGCGACCGTCTCGCGGTCGACCCGGAGGTCTACCTCGAGGCGGTACGAGCGGAGGGGATGTGAGAGGGTGACGTGAAGCGCGTCCACGACGGCAAGAGCTTCACCGAGAGGAGCACCGTGAGGCTCGTGAGGACGAGGAGCGCTCCGATCGCGATCGCCACGGTCCGGTCGCTGTCGAGCTGGGCGTAGATCGCGAGCGGCAGGGTCTGCGTCTCGCCCTGGAAGCTCCCCGCGAACATGATCGTCGCCCCGAATTCGCCCGTTCCGCGTGCCCAGGCGAGCGCGGAACCCGCACCGAGCCCTCCGCGGGCGAGCGGGAGCGCGACGCGGGCGAACGTGCGCCCCGGGCTCGCGCCGAGCGAGCGCGATGCGTCGAGCAGCGTCCGGTCGACACCCTCGAACGCTGCGATCGCTTGACGCAAGTAGAACGGCGCCGCGACGAACGCGACCGCGAGGACGACCGCGATCTGCGTGAAGGCGATCTCGAGCCCGGCCGCCCCGACGGCGCCGCCGAGGAGGCCGCGGCGTCCGAACAGGGTGAGAAGCGCGATCCCGGCGACCGCGGGCGGCAGGACGAGCGGGAGCTCGATCGCCGTCACCACGAGCCCGCGGCCGCGGAAGCGGCGCGTCCCGAGGAAGTAGGCGGCCGGGGTGCCGAGGAGGAGGACGAGCGCGTGCGCGACGAGGCCGGTCTCGAGCGTTACCCGGAGGGCATCGAGCGCGACGTCGCTCGCGAACTGGTCGAGGAGGGTTCCCGGCGGGAGGCGGAGGAAGAGCGCCGTGACGGGCAGGAGGAGGAAGGCGAGGACGATTCCAACGGCGACGGCGAGAAGGAGGTCGAAGGTGCGTCTCATGGGAGGCCGAACCCAGCGCCGGCGAGCGCCTGCCGTCCCTTCCACCCGAGCACGAGCGCGACGAAGGCCTCCGCCGCCTCGCGGTCGTCGGTGTCCGCGACGACGGCGATCGGGTAGCGAATGTCCGCGCTCGCCTCGGTTGGGAGCTCGATCGCGAGGACGTCGTCGCCGGCGGCCTTCGCGTCACTCGCGTAGACGAACCCCGCGTCCGCGTCCCCCGCTTCGACCTTGCCGAGGACGCCCTTCACGTCCTCCTCGTTCGAGACGACGTTCTCGAGGACGCGCGAGAGACCAAGGCTCGCGAGCGCCGTCCGCGTGTAGTCGCCGACCGGGACGCCAGGAGCGCCGACGACGAGCCGGACGCCGTCGGCTTCCAGGTCGCCGACCGATCGGATCCCGGCCGGGTTGTCGCTCGGGACGACGAGGACGAGGCGGTTCGTCGCGAAGATCCGGGGCTCCTTGACGATTCCCTCGTGGTGGAGCTGGTCGGCGTAGCGCGGGCTCGCCGAGGCGTAGACGTCTGCCGGAGCGCCCTCCCGAAGCTGCGTCGCGAGCTCGTCGGAGCCGGCGAAGTTGAAGCGGGCGCCTGGATCGAGCGCTCGGAAGGCCTCGGCGAGCGACGCGGCCGCAAAGACGGTCACGCGTCCGCCTCCGCTCCCGCCCGTGTCCTCACCCGCGCATCCGGAGGCGGCGAGCGCCGCAAGCACGAGCGCGCAGCCGAGGCGACGCCTCAACGTTCCACGAGAACGGACGTGGCCTTGACGAGCGCGGTCGCCGGTGTTCCCGGCGCGAGCCCGAGCTGCTCGGCCGCCTCGCGCGTAATGACCGCGACCACGCGCGCGGGCTCGCGCGTCTCGAGCTCCACCTGGGCGAGGAGGCCGTCGGTCCGCACGCTCCGGACGATGCCGCGGAATCGGTTCCGCGCCGAGAGCGCGCGCTCCTCGCCGTCGCCGCGAAGACGACGAACCTCCGACGCCGGCACGACCCGGCGGTTCGCGGCGTCGCGCTCGGTCCGAATCCGTCCCTGCCGATCCCATCGGCGCAGCGTGTCGAGGCTGATCCCGAGCGCCCGCGCCGCCTCGCCGGCCGGGAGCGACTGCCTAGGCATTACATAGGCAAACTACCACGTATCATGCCGGCCCGATGTTCTTCCGCCAGGTGCTGCACGACGACCTCGGGTGCGCCTCCTACGTCGTCGCCGACGGCGGCGAGGCCGCCGTCATCGACCCGAAGTGGGAGGTCGAGGACTACCTCGCGCTCGCCGACGAGCACGGATTTCGGATCGCGCACGTCCTCGAGACGCACAACCACGCCGACCACGTCTCGGGACACGGCCGCCTCGTCGCCGCGACCGGCGCCACGATCCACGTCTCGCAGGAGGCCGACGTCGCGTACGAGCACGAGGCGCTCGCGGACGGCGACGTCGTTGCCGTCGGCGGCGTGCGGATGACGGTCCTCGCGACGCCCGGCCACCGGCCCGAGCACCTCGCGTTCCTCGTCTCCGACGGGGAGCGCGCGGAATCACCCTGGCTCGTCGTGACGGGCGACTCCCTCTTCGTCGGCGACCTCGCCCGGCCGGACCTCGCCGTCGACCGCGGCGAGGGGGCGCGCGGTCTCTTCGCCTCGTTGCGGCGCCTCCTCGCGCTGGACGACTTCGCCGAGGTGTGGCCCGGCCACATCGGCGGCTCCCTCTGCGGCAGCCCGGCGATGAGCGAGAAGCCGGCGTCGACGATCGGCTTCGAGCGCCGGTACAACCGGTTCGCAAGGCTCGCCGGGGAGGACGAGTTCGTCGGGGCGCTCACCGGGAAGCTCGCGCCCCAGCCGCCCAACTTCCGGCGGATCGTCGAGCTCAATCGCGGGCCGCTTCTCACCGAGCCGGCGCCGCTCGGGCCCCTCGCGCCCGCGCGCGCGAAGGACCTGCTCGCGACGGGCGCGACCCTCGTCGACGGGCGAACCCCGCGCGAGTTCGACGCGGAGCACGTTCCCGGCTCCGTGAACGTGACGATGGAGAAGGGAGCAGTCGGGACCCGGGCCGCGTGGGTCGTGGACGCCGAGGCCGACGTCGTCGTCGCGGCTGCCACCGACGACCAGGCACGGCGGCTCGGGCGGCTGCTCGAGGCGGTCGGCTTTCGCCGGCTCGCCGGCTACCTCGCCGGCGGCGTTACGGCCTGGCGCGACGCCGGGCTCGAGGTCGGCTCCACGCCGGCGGTCGACGTCGCCGGGCTCGCCGAGCGTCTCCGGCGCGGCGACGTCCTCCTCCTCGACGTCCGCGAGGCCGACGAGTGGGAGGAGGGCCACGTGGAAGGCTCGCTCCATCTCCCCTATCACGCGCTCCGCGACGGCGTGCCGGCCGACCTTCCAACCGACGGAAAGCCGATCGCGGTCGCCTGCTCGGCGGGGAACCGAAGCTCGATCGCGGTCTCGCTCCTCAAGCGCTCCGGGGTCGAGAACGTGATCCACGTCTCCGACGGCGGCATTGCCGATCTTGCCTTCGAAGGAGTCCGGTTGCGCTCGGGGCCCGAGTGAACGCGAACGTCCGTTGCTACACTTGCTGGCCGCTCGGCGGCGTAGCTCAGCGGTTAGAGCGGCGGACTCATAACCCGCAGGTCGGTGGTTCGAATCCACCCGCCGCTATCTTCCTTCTGGACGCGACGACCGAAAGAGAAACGACGTGGCAACAGGAGTACGAGTAGCGATCACGCTCGCGTGTACCGAGTGCAAGCGGCGGAATTACCAGACGAACAAGTCGAAGCGGAACACGCCGGACCGCTTCGAGATCAAGAAGTACTGCCGCTGGTGCGGTTGCCACACGCCGCACCGGGAGACGCGCTAGTGGCGGTCCTCTCTCCGCCCGAGAGCACGAGCGGCCCGAAAGGCGACCGCTAGTGGCGAGACCGCCCCGGACGCGGCGCGGCAAGCGAAGCTCGGACTTCCAGGCGCCCGCGGCGCCGGCAACGCAGCGTGCGCGCGATCGGCGCCGCCAGGTCAAGCCCGTCCAGCAGGCGAAGAGCCAGACCGGCGCCCAGCGCGAGCGGCAGGGCGGCGTTCGCGTCTTCGCGGGTGAGTCGTACGCCGAGCTTCGCAAGGTCGAGTGGCCGGGCCGCCGCCAGCTCGTCTCCGCGAGCGTCGTCGTCCTGATCGCGATCGCCGTCGTCGGCGCGTACCTGGCGGCCACGGACTTCCTCTTTAGCCGTCTCGTCCGCGACGTCCTCCTTCGCTTCTAGCGCCGAGGCGACTCCGCATGTTCCGCTGGTACGTCATCAACACCTACTCGGGCCACGAGAACAAGGTGAAGGCCAACCTCGAGCATCGCATCGTCTCGATGGGGCAGCAGCCGCGGTTTCGGCGCGTCGTCGTCCCGACCGAGCAGCGGATCGAGACGAAGGACGGCCAGCGCGTCCAGACGGAGCAGCGCGTCCTGCCCGGCTACGTCCTCGTGAACATGGACCTCTCGGACGAGGCATGGACCGTCGTCAAGAACACGCCGGGCGTGACCGGGTTCGTGGGCGCCGGATCGAAGCCGGTGCCGCTCTCCCAGCTCGAGGTCGACCGCATCCTCCACACGGGTGCGACAGCCGAGCGCCCGCGAAGCGTCGCCGAGTTCGAGCTCGGCGAGTCGGTGAAGATCACGTCCGGCCACCTGTCCGACTTCGACGGCGAGGTCGTCGACGTGAATCCCGACCAGCAGAAGCTCAAGGTGCTCGTGAACATCTTCGAGCGTCAGGTGCCGGTCGAGCTCGGCTTCGACATGGTCAAGAAGATCGACTGAGCGAGCGACGGACACGACCCTCAGCCGTGTCGTGGGAGACTTCAGTCGCACGACACGTCGTAAGCGAACCGATCCGTAAGTAAATGGCCAAGAAGATCCTGACGGTGATCAAGCTCCAGATTCCGGGCGGCCAGGCAAACCCGGCGCCCCCGGTCGGCCCTGCGCTGGGGCAGCACGGCGTCAACATCATGGAGTTCTGCAAGGCGTTCAACGCCGAGACGGCGCAGGCAGGCGGCCGGATCACGCC
>JALZGN010000056.1 GCA_030861005.1 Actinomycetota bacterium | reverse complement strand
AGCAGACCCTCGAGGACGGCGCCGATGTCGTCGGGGCGCCCCAGGATCCTCTCGATGCGGGCCCGGCCGCGTCCCAGGCGAAGGACGGCCAGGTCGCCGACCGTCGCGTCGCCTGCGCCCTTGCGGTCGACGACGATCGGGACGCCCCCCTCGAAGAAGGGCTCACCGACGAGAAGCTTCCCCCGGCGCGCGAGCTCGCAGACGGCGGTCGCCATCGACGGATCGTACGGGCGCGGCGGACGCCGCCCGGAGGGCCGGCTACGCAGCGAGCTCGTGGAGGAGGACGGCCGCTGCGCGGTCGAGAGCCTCGTCTCGACGCGTCCCCGGGCGGTCGGCCGCGCGGACGTCCGGTGCGATCCCGCGGGAGGTCAGGTTCACCCCTCGGGGCGTGCGGAAGATCGCGGTCGTCAGCTTGAGGGCGGCGCCGTTCGAAAGCTCGCGAACCGACTGAACGGCTGCCTTGCCGTACGTCCGCCGGCCGACGGTCGTGGCGCGGTTGTGGTCGTCGAGGGCGGCGGCGACGATCTCGGCGGCGCTCGCGCTTCCGCCGTCGACGAGGACGACGAGCGGGACGTGGGCGAAGGGCGCGCTTCCCGTCACCTCGTAGACCCGCCGGCGCTCGTCACCCTCGGTCACGCAGACGACGCCGTCCTCGACGAAGAGCGAGACGGTCGCCACCGCCTGGGAGAGGAGCCCCCCGGGGTTCCCGCGCAGGTCGAGGACGAAGCCCTTCGCGCCGCCCCGCAGGAGGCGCGACGCGCGCTGCTCGACCTCCTCCTCGGCGTTCGCGCGAAACGAGACGATCCGGACGTAGCCGAGCTTCCTTCCCCCGGCGACGAGGACACGCGACCGCACGGCGTGGACTTCGATCTCGGAGCGCGTCACGCGGAAGACGAGGATCCCCTCATGCGGCCGGATCACGGTGAGCCGAACGGTCGTGCCCTCTTCCCCCTTGATGAGCGCGAGCGAGCGGTGGAACGGAAGGCGTCGCACCCGCGTCCCGTCGATCATGACGATTCGGTCGCCCGGCCGGACGCCGGCGTCCCGGGCCGGCCCCTCGAGCGCTCCTTTCACGATGAGGCCGCCGTTTCCCGGGCGGACTGTGAGGCCGACGCCGGAGTAGCTTCGCGCGGTCCGGTTTCGGAGCGCCTCGTACGCCGGCGGGGGCAGGTACTCGCTGTACGGGTCGAGGCTCGCCACGATCCCGCGCACCGAGCGGCGCGAGAGGACCGAGGCCGGCAGATCGCGGTAGTAGGACTTGACGAGCGCCGCCTTCACCTGGTCGACGAGCGCTGGCGGGACGTCGTGCCGTTCGTCGTCGGCGACGCCGTCTCGAGACGCGCGCGGCCACGAGACGCCGAGGCCGAGCGCAAACGCGCCGGCGAACAGGAGGACGACTCCCGCGATACGAGTCGTGCTTCTCATGCAGAGCCGCAGAGAGGAGTATAGGCGCGCTCGCGGCGCGGTCGCGGAAACGGAAAACCCCGCGTCCCGAGCCCGCTCTAGATCTTCAGGAACCGGCGCAGGGTGATCCCGGAGCCGGCCGCGCCGACGAGGAGGCTCGTCGCGACGAGGATGAGCGCGATGAGCGGGAACGAGAGCGCGTTCACGTCGTCGTTCGTGAGCCAGTCGCGCGCGATCAGCCGGTCGAGGGCGACCTCCTTGGCGACGGCGAGGAGGACGACGGCGAGGATCGAGCCGACGAGGCCGGTGATCAACCCCTCCACCATGAACGGCCCGCGGACGAACCAGTTCGTCGCGCCGACGAGCTTCATCACCTCGACCTCGCGCCGTCGCGCGAAGATCGAGAGCCGGATCGTATTCGCGATCAGGAGGACGGAGGCCGCGATCAGGATGAGGCTCCCAGCCAGCACGACCCCGCCGACGATCTTGGCCACCTGCAGGACGCGGTCGGCCTCCTCCTTCCCGTAGTTCACCTTCGCGACCCCCGTCGGCGCCGGTTCGAGCCGGCTGGCGATCCGCTCGACGTCCTCGCCGCGGCGCGGGACGACCTTGTACGAGGCGGGGAGGGGGTTCGTCGTCAGGTTCTCGACGAGGCGCGGCGTTCGCTCGCGCTGGATCGCGAGCGCGTCCTCCTTCGAGATGAACTCGACGCTCTTCACCTCGGCCATCGACACGAGCTTCGCGCGGACCGCGTCGATCTCGGCCCGCCTCGCCTCGCCCTTGCAGCCCTCCTGCGGAGGCTCGGTGCAGAAGTAGACGTTCACGACGAGCTGGCGCTTGACGTCGTTCGTCCACGAGAGGACCCACGTGCCGAGGGCGATGAAGAGACCGAGCAGGAACATCCCGATGAGGACGGTCATCGTCGCCGCGATCGTCGTCGAGAGGCTCGACGTCGCCGAGCGGAGCGCCTCGCTGACGAAGAGCCTGAGCTTCGGCACTATCCGTAGCCGCCGCGACGCTCGTCGCGGACGACGTCGCCGTCGTCGAGCGCGATTACGCGTCGCCGCATCTTGTCCACCATCTCGCGGTCGTGTGTCGCCATGACGACCGTCGTCCCTGTGCGGTTAATTCGGTAGAGGAGCTGCATGATCCCGACCGAGGTGTCGGGATCGAGGTTCCCGGTCGGCTCGTCGCAGATGAGAAGCGGCGGGTGGTTCACGAACGCGCGCGCGATCGACACGCGCTGCTGCTCGCCGCCCGACAGCTCGTCGGGGAGTTGGCTCATCTTCGAGGCAAGGCCGACGAGCCCAAGGACCTCGGGCACCTTGGTCCGGATCGCCTTCCGCGGCTCGCCCTGCACCATGAGCGCGTACGCGACGTTCTCGAACGCGGTGCGGTTCGCGAGGAGCTTGAAGTCCTGGAAGACACAGCCGATGTTCCGGCGGAGCATCGGCACCTTCGAGCGCTTCAAGCGGGCGAGCTCGCGGCCTCCGATGATGATCCGGCCGGTCGTCGGCTCGAGCTCCTTCAGGAGCAGTCGGACGAGCGTCGACTTCCCGGAGCCGGACGGCCCGACGAGGAAGACGAACTCGCCCTTGTCGATCGTGAGCGAGA
Organism: Actinomycetota bacterium; assembly: GCA_030861005.1. Taxonomy (GTDB): domain Bacteria; phylum Actinomycetota; class Thermoleophilia; order Gaiellales; family Gaiellaceae; genus JALZFU01. The sequence continues at coordinate 1,632 of JALZGN010000056.1, read as the reverse complement.
CGTTCCGGAGGGCGACGATGTTCGGGTCGTAGACCTTCGTCACGTCCTCAAAGACGATCATCGGCGCGCCTGCCGGACGCAGCAGCGCGCCGTCGCCGCGGAGCGCGGCCGACGTCGTTAGCGGTATCTCGACGCTGGTGTCTGCCACGGATGGAGGGCGGCCGGCAGGCGACCGCGCCGGGCTGGATTCACTGCGACGCGGGAGTCTAGCGGAAGAGCCGGCCGGGGGGCGAGTCGCGGGCACCGGCCGGACGGCTTCGACGCGGCGCTCAGACGACGTTTCCGGCCGCCTTCGCGAGCAGATACTCGTGGATGAGGCGGTCGAGATTCCCGTCGAGGACGCCCTGCGCGTTGCCCTCCTCGACGCCCGTCCGATGGTCCTTCACCAGCTGGTAGGGATGCAGGACGTAGCTTCGGATTTGGCTCCCGAAGCCGGTGTCCGCCACCGCTCCGCGCTCCTTGGCGAGCTCTGCTTCGCGCCTCTCGAGTTCGTGCTCGGCGAGTCGGCTCTTCAGGATCCGCATGGCCGTCTGACGGTTCGAGAGCTGCGAGCGCTCGTTCTGGCACTGGACGACGATGCCGGTCGGCAGGTGCGTGATCCGAACGGCGGAATCCGTCTTGTTCACGTGCTGGCCGCCGGCCCCGCTTGCGCGATACGTGTCGATGCGAAGCTCGCCCTCGTCGATCTCGATCGCGACGTCGTCCGCGACGAGCGGGCTCACGATCACCTGCGCGAAAGAGGTGTGGCGGCGGTGAGCCTGGTCGAACGGAGACAGGCGAACGAGCCGGTGGACGCCACGCTCCGCTTTCAGGACCCCGTAGGCGTTCTCCCCGTGGACGGTGAACGTCGCTGACTTGAGGCCCGCCTCCTCGCCGGGCGAAGCCTCGACCATCTCCGTCACGAAGCCGCGGTCGGCCGCCCAGCGGAGGTACATGCGAAGGAGCATCTCGGCCCAGTCCTGCGCGTCCGTCCCGCCGGTCCCCGCCTGGATCGTGACGATGGCGTCGCCGGCGTCGTACTCGCCCGTGAAGAGCGCGTCCTCCTCCAGCCGCTGAAGCTGGCCTTTCAGCGCCTCGACGCTCGCCGCGACCTCGTCGAGGTCACCGTCCTCGGACGCGAGAGACGCGAGCTCGCCGAGATCGGACGCGTCGCGCTCGAGCCGCTCGTAGCGCTCGAGGCGGCGACTCAGCCGCGCGTGCTCGGCGGACGTCCTCGCCGCACGCGCCTGGTCGTCCCAGAAGCCGGGGGAACCGAGCTCGTCCTCGAGAACACCGAGGCGCGCCCGCAGGGCGACGGGGTCAAAGGTAATCACGGACCCAGGCGAGCTGGGTCCCGATCTCCTCGAGGTCTCGCTCGACGGCGGCGCGCTCGGCCACGTGAGGATGGTAGCCCGCGCCGTCGCGGGGGCCGCTACGGCGCGAGCGCGTCGTATCCGACGCCAGTCGTCATGCCGACGGCGCGGCGACCGGCGGGACTCGGGTCGGGGGCTAAACGCCGTGGCACTTCTTGTACTTCCTGCCCGAGCCGCACCAGCAAGGGTCGTTCCGGCCGAGCTTCTCGTGGTCGCTCGCGACCCGCTGCGCCGGGGCGGGCGCTGCCGCGGCTGCCGGCGCGACCGCGCCGACCGCGGC
>JALZGN010000052.1 GCA_030861005.1 Actinomycetota bacterium | reverse complement strand
GGCTGTGGTCACGGCTGTTGTAGTGGTAGAGGCCCGGCGTAATCCCCTCCACGTTGGTGACGAGCGGGTAGGCCTCGACCGGGTGGAGGCCGCCGCCCGAGGGGCTCGTTCGCTTCAGCGCGAACATCCCCGGCAACATCGGCACGTAGCCGTGGCAGCCCCACACGTAGTAGAGGACGAGCGCGAGCTGCTCCAGCGTCATCGGCGTATCGGCGTCGAAGCCGCGGGTCGTGCGCCGCCGGGCGAGCAAGCCGTAGAGGCCGTCGTCGCGGCGGACGAGGGGCAGCTCGAGCACGCCAAGCGGGTTCGCGGCCGCGTGGAAGGGCTCCGGCGGCCGGCCGAACGCCGAGACGAACTGCTCGACGTCCTCCCTCCTGATCGGCGGCAGGGGGCCGCCGCTCGCGCCGTCGCCGGGATCCCGCCGGATATCGACGCCGCGCCACCTGGTCATGAAGTGGTAGAGCGCCGAGTAGACGTTCCAGCGGCCCGCCGCGAGCTCCTCGTCGCGCCTTCGCAGCTCGGCGAAGGGCCCATCCGCCTCGTCGGTCACCACGAGGCCCTTCTCCGCGAAGCGGCGCACGCTCCCGGCATCGCCGTCGACCTCGACCCACCGGTCCGAAGGAAGAGAGAGGAGGAAGTCGAGCTCCTCGACCTTCACCGGGTACTGCTCGCCCCTGAGGATCGAGAGCGCGTAGACGGTTCGCGCCGATCCGGGTGCAGCGACGCCGCGGAGGAGCGCTCGAACGTCGACGACCGGCTCGTCGTCGACGTAGAAGAAGAGGTAGCGCGTCCTCCTAGCGCGCGTGGACGTCTTCCTCGTCCGCCACGAACACCATCGCCTCCAGGCCCAACACCCGAAAGAGCCGCGATGAGGCGGTCGGAAATTCGACGTTGCCGAACTCGTCCGGCTCGCTCGCCTGAGCGAGCAGCTCCCTGATCTCGTCCTCGGGCGGCAGCTCGACCGGCGACGGCATATCGTTCGGCGGAATCTCGAAGCCGTACTCGGCCAGCGCTTCGGCCGGGGTCGTCTCGAGGCGACTTCTGTACTCGGGGTCGGTCGCGACCCTCTGCAGGAATTCCATCCCACGTGCATTCGTCCTGATCCTGAACTCGGGCCGTTCCGCCACCGGTCCTCCCGTACGTCGATCTCGTGCGATCCGTATCTATCGCACGGTGGTCGACGGGTCAACCACGGCGGTGGGCGCTTCCGCGAGCGACGCCCGGGCCGCCGCCGCCGAGACGGCGTTCCCCTTCGCCTCGTAGAGACGGATCGCCTCTTCCAGCACCGGCCGCGCGTCCGCGACCCGTCCGAGCAGGAGCAGCGCCTCCCCCAGGTCTCGCACCGCGTCTGCGTGCACGTTGAGGAAGTCGCTCGCCGTGACGAGCGTAACGGCCTCGCGGAGAAGCGCCTCGGCACGTTCGCCCTCGCCGCAGCGCACGAGAACCTTCCCGAGCGCCTGCCGCCACATCGCCTGCGAGGCGACATCGTCCTCTCCCGCCGACTCCCGGCTCACTTCGACGAACCGCTCCGCCTCCGCCGAGCGCCCTTGCGCCACGAGCGAGCGCGCGAGGATGGCGGCCGTGGTCGAGAGCTGCGCCCGTTCCCCCATCTGCTCGAGCAAGCTGTATGCCACTCGGAGCTCGCGCTCCGAGGCGTGCGGCTCGCCGGCGACAAGCTCGGCGATCCCGGCGTAGAAGTGGACCCCCGCGAGGCTCATCTTCAGGCCGCGGTCGTGAAGCACCTCCGCACTCATCCGGTAGAGGCGCCGGCCTCTCACGATCTCGCCGCGCATCGCCTCGAGCACCGCGAGCATGGCGTCAATCCAGGCGGAGAGGCCGACGTCCTCTTCGGCGCGCCGGCGTAGCTCCTCGCAGCGTGGGATTGCCTCGTCGACCGGCTTCGGACCCAGCACGATCGCCCGCACGAGCAGGTTCAGCACCTCCGAGACCTCCCGCTCGTCGGTCGCGCGCTCGGCGTGAACCAACGCGCGCTCCAACGCGTCCTCCATGGGCGCGCAGCGGCAGCGAAGCCAATGGACCTGCGCGACGGTCCGCCACGCTTGCGCGAGGCCCCGGTCGTCCCCGCGCGCGTCGAAGACGGGAATCACGCGCCCCGCCGTTGCCTCGAGGATCTCGAAGCTCATGGTCGGATCGACGAGCGCCCGCAGGAACGAGCGCTCGAGCTCAGCTCGCGCCTGGACGAGCTCATCGCCGCTCTGCACAGAAATCGCAGTCGCTTCGCGCAGCACGTCGCCCGCTGCGCCAAGGTCGCCGTCTTCGCGCAGCGCGACGCTCAGGTCGACGAGGAGATCCGGCCGAGGCGAGCCGTCGGTCCGGAAGAGCGAGGCAGCGCGGTGGAGGAGCTTGACGGCGGCGGATACATCACCGCGCGCGAGAGCCCGCCGACCGGCCGCGGCGAGATGGTCGCCGCCGCGCGCGGCGACCTCTCGTGCACGGTCGTCGAGCAACCCGAGCTCCGAGCGATAGCCCACGGCTTGCTCGAGGTGGTAGCCCATGATCTCCTCGTACTCGCCGGGCTTTCCCTGCAGCCAGTCGGCGGCCCGCTCGTGCAGGCCCGCCCGCGCCTCCTTCGGGAGGGCGGCGTACGCGGCGTCGCGGATCAGGAGGTGGCGGAAGCGGAACGCGTGCTCGCGCTCGGCCGCGAGCCGCTCGGGAGCGAGGAGGTCCTTCCGCG
>JALZGN010000045.1 GCA_030861005.1 Actinomycetota bacterium | reverse complement strand
GGTGAGGTCGAAGTCGGGCGACTGGGCTCCTGACGTCCACCCCGGTGCGACGAGGGTTGCCGCGAGCGGGTACGCCGACCGCGACACGCTCAGGGGGAACGCGAGCGAAGCCCCGAGCGCGAGCGCGCCTTTCCGAACCGCGTGCGCCGGCACGGCGGGAGGAGCGGAGATCGGCGCCCCGGCGGCGCGGATCGCCGCGTACGCGTCGAGTCGCCCGGCGCCCGTTTCCGCGTCGATTCCGCCCGCGCCCCAGTCGACCGCAGAGCTCATGATCCGCGCCTTCACCTCGGCGGGCGAGAGTGCGGGCTTCGCGTCGAGCATGAGGAGCGCGACCCCCGCGACGAAGGGGGCGGCCATGCTCGTTCCGCTGTACGTCACGTACCCGGTGGCGGTGCCGCGCGCCGCGGACGTGATCGAGACCCCCGGCGCGAGGACATCGGGCTTCCGCCGCCCGTCGAGCGTGGGACCGCGGCTCGAGAAGCTCGCGAGGCGGAATCCGGCGGCGCCGAGATCGGCCATCGCGCCCACGGTGATCGCGTTCGCAGCCGCCGCCGGAAGGCCGATCGTGCACGCGCCGGGTCCCTCGTTTCCGGCCGCGACGACCGCGACGAGGCCGGCGGCGACGGCGTTGTTCACGGCGGCGGAGACGGCATCCGTTCCGCTCGCGCAGCCCGCGGCACCGAGCGAGAGGTTGAGAACCTCGATCCCGTACGTCGCCCGATGCGCGACGACCCACTGGAGCCCCGCGACGACGTCGGAGAGCGTCCCCGAGCCGTCGCGCCCGAGGACGCGGACGCCGACGAGCGCCGCCCCGGGGGCGACGCCGCGGTAGAGGCGGTCGGGCCGCGCCTCGCCGTCGCCCGCGATGGAAGCGGCGACGTGGGTCCCGTGCCCGTCGGCGTCGACTGGGGCGGTGAGGGCGCATGGCCGCCTGTAGCAGTCCGCGAAGGCGAGCACCTTGCCATCGTCGAGGTCGTGGTGAGCGGCGTCGATCCCGGTGTCGACGACGGCCGCAACGAGATCACCAGCGGAGTAGCTCGCGGCCGCGCCGTCGTGGTCGCCGTCGAGGCCCGAGTCGAGCCGTGCCTTCGTGACGCCGAAGGAGTCCTGGGCGCTCGTCGCGAGCGCGTGAACGGCGACGTCCGCCTCGATGTGCGCGACCTCGGGAAGACGCGCGAGCCTGAAAACCCCGGCCTTCGTAACCTCGGCGGCGAAGGCGTCCAGGAGGGAGAAGCGCCGGGTCGTCTTGAACCCGCCCGCGTCGGCGGCGAGCTCGCCCACCCGCTCCGCCGTCGCGGACCGGCGCAGCGTGACGATGACGTCGACGACGTCCGTCGCCGTCCTGCCGGCGAGCCGCCGTTCCAGCCCGTCGAAAATCTTGTCGCTGTCGCGGTCATCCGAGCGCGGCGACGCCAGAGCCGCACCAGGAAGGGCGGCGAGCGCAAACGCCGCCGCCGCGGCGGCGGCCGTCAGAACGCGAATCGACATCGACCCCTTCCCCGACGGGCGCTTCCGGCGGCTCCCCAGAGTACCACCCCCTCTGCGCGCTCCCCCATCCAGTCCTTCTTCGTCAAAGGAAGAGCGCGTCTGAAGAGCCCGTCCTCAAACGAGAACGAGCGCACGCCTCCACGGGCCGCGCGTCGACGAAGGACGGGGCTACGATGAGTCGGTGAGTCAACCGCAGCCGTACGAGCCCTACGCGCCGTCCGAGCCCGACTACGAGCTCCGCGACTACGAGCCGATCCAGCCGCAGGGACGCGGACGTGAGGTCGGGCGGAAGCTCTGGGCGCCGATCGCCGCTCTCGCCGTCCTCGTGTGGAAGGCGAAGGCGCTCGTCCTCGCTGCCTTCAAGCTCAAGATCTTCGCGACCTCTGCGTCGATGCTCGTCTCGGTCGTCGCCTACGCCTGGATCTGGGGCTGGCGGTTCGCGGTCGGGTTCGTCCTCCTTCTCCTCGTCCACGAGATGGGCCACGTGCTCGAGCTCCGCCGCCAGGGCGTGCCGGCCTCGGCGCCGCTCTTCATCCCCTTCCTCGGCGCCGTCGTCGGCCTGAAGCAGATGCCGAGGGACGCCTGGCGCGAAGCGCGCGTCGCCCTCGCGGGACCGATCCTCGGGAGCATCGGCGCCGCGGGCGTCTGGGCGGCCGGGGCGGCGCTCGATTCCGACCTCCTCGTCGCGCTTGCGTTCACGGGCTTCCTCCTGAACCTCTTCAACCTCCTTCCGGTCGTCCCGCTGGACGGGGGGCGGGCGGTCGCGGCGATCCACCCGGCGCTCTGGGCGGTCGGGCTCGCTGCCCTCGTTGTCCTCACCCTCCTCGCGCCGAACCCGATCCTGATCCTCATCCTCGTGCTCGGTGGGCTCGAGCTCTGGCGACGCTGGCGCGAGCGAAACGGGGCCGACGACTACTACCGGGTGACGCCGTGGCAGCGCGTCGCGACCGGGGTCGCGTACGTCGGCCTCGCGGCGCTCCTCGCCCTCGCCATGAGCGAAACCCACCTCGAGCGCGACCTCTAGACGGGTTTCGGCGTGGACGACCGCGAGCTCCTCGAGAGCCACGACGGCGATCGCCACCGGGTCGCCCGAATCGCGCGGGAGTTTGCGGAAGGGTTCTCGGTCGTCGCGCAGATCCCGAACCCGACCGTGTCCATGTTCGGATCGGCGCGCGTCCGGGAGGGCCACCCCGCGTACGAGGCGGCGCGCGACGTGGCCCGGCGGTTCGCCGCGGTCGGCTGGTCGGTCGTGACGGGCGGCGGCCCCGGCTGCATGGAGGCTGCGAATCGGGGCGCCAGGGAGGGCGGCGGCATCTCCGTCGGCTTCAACATCGACTTGCCTCACGAGCAGTACGCGAACCCCTACCTCGACATCGCGCTCACCTTCCGCCACTTCTACACGCGCAAGGTGATGTTCGTCCGCTCCGCGGAAGCCTTCGTCATCTTCCCGGGAGGGTTCGGGACGCTCGACGAGATGTTCGAGGCGCTGACGCTCATCCAGACCGGCAAGATCGTCGACTTTCCCGTCGTCCTCTTCGACTCGGCGTACTGGGACGGCCTCCTCACCTGGATCCGGGAGCGGACGCTGGCCGAGCGAATGGTGACGCCCGACGACCTCGAGCTCCTCCACGTGACGGACGACCCTGCCGACGCGGTCGCGTTCGTCATCCGCCGGAACGAGCTACGAGCAGGCGAGACGCCGGCGGACCCGGTTAAGGCCGACGCCCAGTAGCCCGCGCGACGACGCTCCACGCGCTCGGGAGAAGCGCGCCCGCGAGGTAGAGCTTCAGGACGTCGCCGATCACGAACGGATAGAGACCGGCCTCGAGGGTCTCCTTGAAGCCGGTGTCGAGCTCGGCGGCGAGCCAGGGAAGCCCGATCGCGTAGATGACCACGTTCCCAGTCAGCATCGCGGCGACCGCCGAGGAGAGCCGCCGGTCCCAACGCCGCTCGGCGAGGTAGCCGACGAGCGCGGCGGCGGCGGCGAAGCCGATCAGGTACCCACCCGTGGCGCCGAGGAAGTAGTCGAGGCCGTGGTGGTGGCCCTGGTAGACCGGCACACCGAGGAGCCCGACGCTCACGTAGAGGGCGAGGCTCGCGAGGCCGCGGACCGCGCCGAGCGAGGCGCCGACGAGAAGCACCGCGAACGTCTGACCGGTGATCGGGACGGGCCAGCGCTCGATCGTGATCTGCGCGGCGAGGGCGACGAGCGCCGCGCCGGCGACGACGAGGAGGACGTCGGTGACGACGCTCGTCCGAGGCCAAACGGCGAGCCGAAGCGTTGCGGCGTTCGGGTTCACGGCGCGCGATCCTAACCGGTGGGTGGCCGACCTATCATCACGGCGTGAGGCTCCGCGACCTCCCGTCCGTCGACGCGCTCCTCGCCGACGAGCGCGTCCAAACGCTCTCCGCGCGGCACGGGCGAGACCTCGTCCTCGCCGCCGCAAGAGCCGCCCTCGCGCGCGCGCGCGAGGAGATCCGCGCCGGGTTCGACCCAGGAGAGCTCGCCGACCGCGTCGGTTCGGAAGTCGAGGCGCGCACTGCGCCGCGGCTTCGCCGCGTCCTGAACGCGACCGGTGTCGTCGTCCACACGAATCTCGGCCGAGCGCCGCTCGCGGACGAGGCGCTCGCTCGCGTGCACGAGGTCGCCCGCGGCTACTCGAATCTCGAGTACGACCTCGTCGAAGGAGCGCGCGGATCGCGGCAGGACCACCTCGCGGGAGCGCTCCGCGACCTCACCGGCGCCGAAGCCTCGCTCGTCGTGAACAACAACGCAGGCGCCGTCCTCCTCGCACTCGCGGCGCTCGCCGAGGGGCGCGAGGTCCTTGTCTCGCGCGGCGAGCTGGTCGAGATCGGCGACGGCTTTCGGATCCCGGACGTGCTCGCGCGCTCGGGCGCGCGGCTCGTCGAGGTCGGGACGACGAACCGGACCCGGGTCGCCGACTACGAACGCGCCGTGACGGGCGAGACCGCCGTCCTCCTGCGCGTCCACCAATCGAACTTTCGCATCGTCGGGTTCGCCGAGCGCCCCGGCCTTCCCGAGCTCGCCCGCCTCGCGGAGCGACGCGCGCTCGTGCTCGTCGACGACCTCGGCTCGGGAGCGCTCGCGCCGATCGCGGACGAGCCGACCCCTCGCGAGAGCGTCGAGGCGGGTGCGCACCTGGTCACGTTCTCGGGGGACAAGCTGCTCGGCGGCCCCCAGGCGGGCGTCGTCGCCGGCCGCGCCGACCTCGTCGAGCGGCTTCGCCGCCATCCCCTCCAGCGTGCACTCCGGGCCGACAAGCTCTCGCTCGCCGCCCTCGAGGGGACGCTCGCCGCGTTCCGTTCGAGCCCGAGCCCCGTTCCAGTCGCGCGCATGCTGGCGGAGCCCGCAGAGGCCGTCCGTGCACGCGCCGAGCGGCTCGCGGAGCTCACGAGCGGCGCGGTGGAGCGAACGACGGCGCGGTCGGGCGGCGGCGCGCTTCCGCTCGTCGAGATCGAAAGCTACGCCTGTGCGCTCCCCGAGGAGCTCGCCGCCCCCCTCCGCGAGAACGACCCGCCCGTCGTCGGCATCGTCCGCGATGGCCGCCTCCTCCTCGACTGCCGAACGCTGACGAGCAGCGAGATCGACGAGGCGGCGGCCGCCGTCCGCGCATGCCGCTCACCGTAGGCACCGCGGGTCACATCGACCACGGGAAGACGTGGCTCGTCCGTGCCCTGACGGGGAAGGACACGGACCGCCTCCCGGAGGAGCACGAGCGCGGGATCTCGATCGATCTCGGCTATGCACCGCTCGAGCTCCCGAACGGCCGCCGGCTCTCGCTCGTCGACGTCCCGGGCCACGAGCGGTTCGTGCGAAACATGGTCGCTGGAGCGACAGGGATCGACCTCTTCCTGCTCGTCGTCGACGCCGCCGAGGGCGCCCGCCCGCAGACGCACGAGCACCTCGCGATCGTCCGCCTCCTCGGGATCCGACACGGAGTGGTCGCCGTCACCAAGGTCGATGCGATCGACGCCGAGATCCGCGAGCTCGCGCTCGCGGAGGCCGGTGAACTGGTTCCGGGGGCGCCGGTGATCGCGACGAGCGCGCGGACCGGCGAGGGCCTCGACGAGCTTCGGACGGCGCTCGCCGATGCGGCTGAGCGCGCTCCCGAGCGGCCCCGCGAGGGCGCGACCCGTCTCTTCGTCGATCGCGCCTTCACGCTCCACGGCATCGGAACGGTCGCAACCGGGACGCTCTGGTCGGGATCGATCGGCGAGGGGGACGTTCTCGTGGCCGAGCCGCGCGGGCTCGAGGTCCGCGTGCGAAGTGTCCAGGTGCACGACCTGGCGGTCGAGCGCGCGGAGGCAGGTCAGCGGGTCGCCGTCGCCCTCCCCGGCGTGGAGAGACGGGAGCTCGGCCGCGGCGATGCTCTCGTCGAGCCGCGGGCGTACCCGGTGAGCTACCGCCTCGACGTGGCGCTCGACGAGCTCGACGACCTCGCCGAGGGTGCCCGGCTCCACGTCCACCACGGGACGGGCGAGCATCTCGCACGGGTCGTCCGCGCGGGCCCTCGCTACGCGCAGCTTCGACTCGCGTCACCCGCGGTTGCAGCGCGGGGCGACCGGGTCATCCTCCGCGAGAAGACGACGCTCGGCGGAGGCGTCGTCCTTGACCCCGCCCCACCGCGCCACGCCAAGCGCGAGCGGTTCGAGCTCCTGGAGCGCGGTGACGTCGCGGCGCTCGTGCACGCGCCCGTTCCGCTCGCGGCCATCCGTCACCTGGGAGAGCCGACCGGTCTCGAGCGCGCGGGAGAATGGGTCTTCTCCCGATCCTGGCTCGAGGAGCTCGACGCGGCTCTCCGCGCCCGCCTCGCGGCCGCCGACCCGCTCGATCCCGGGATCGCGCCTCCGCCGGAGCCGTGGGCGCGCGACGTGGTGCCGCTTCTCGGCCTCGAGCGCCGCGGCGCTCGCATCTACCTCCCCGGCGCTGCTCCCTCGCTCGGAGGGCGGGCCGATGCGGCCGAGCGGCTCAGGCGAGCGCTCGATGCAGCCGGTTTCGAGCCGGTCAAGGTCGACGACAAGGCGCTCGCGGCGTACCTCGAGCGCGAGGGCAAGATCGTTCGACTTGCGGACAGCCTCGCCGTCGGAGCCGTCGCCTACGAGGAGGCGAAACGGCTGGTCGTCGAGGAGTGCCAGGCCACCGGATCGATCAAGCTGGCGCGGTTCCGCGACCTCCTCGGTACCGGCCGCCGTCCCGCGCAGCTTCTCCTCGAGCGTCTCGACGCCGACGGGGTGACGCGGCGGGTCGGCGACGAGCGCGTTCTGCGACGCCGCGCCGCGGTCACCTAGAAAAGGCGGAGGGCGGGCCGCCGCTGGCCCGCCCTCCTGCTTCTCGTCGAGCCCCCGCCGCATCGGGGCCCGAACCGTGAGCAACAGTGCCGCTATGGACGAGTATCCGACAGGGGCGCCACTTGATTCCATGCCTCGTCAGGTGGTTCATCGCCGTACTTCACTTCACCCTTCCGGGTGGCGCGAGCACGACGCGGATCGCCCATGCTGACCCTTGCCGGGGCTATGAGGGGCGTTACCCGGTCAAGCGGTAACCGTAGGAGGCCGCAGCCTACGGACCCGCGGGGGGCGGTGATAGCCGCCCCCTTTTCTTTGGCTCGGTAGCGGTGCGCCGACGGCCAGCGGACGGAGTCGGATCGCGAAGGAACGCTGGTACGGTGACGAGCGGAGCGGCCCGGGCCCGGTGGCCCAGCCGGTCTTCAAAACCGGTGAGCCGGCGTAGCCCGCCGGTGGGTAGGTTCGACTCCTGCGCCGCTCCGCTCAGAAATGGCTGCGCACGGCCATTTTTATGGCCAGCTGCGTTGTCTTTCGCGGTAACAGAGTGTGAACCTGGTACTGGCTTTGGTACCGTTTTCAGCGCGCCTAAGCGCATCTCGCTGGATCTCAGCGGTGCGAAGCGGGGCCGAAGCCGCTGGTCCGCAGAAACCGATGTGGGCGCTCTCGCGTTCTGATCGCGACGAGAGATACTGCCGCCACCTTCGGCCTCCTGCCGACGTACGAAGTAGGCGGCGACTGGTTCGACTTCGTCGAGAACCGACGGGGTGTCGCTCGCGATCGCCGACGCGTACGGCACGGGCCCGACGTCGGCGGGCCTCGGGGCGGCTGCGCTCGGCGCTCTCCGCGCGGCACGGCGAAGTGGCCATGATCTCGGGCAAGCACTCGAGGCGGTCGAGACCGTTCGTCGGCTCGTGAACCCAGACTTCTACGTGACCGCGCTGGTTGCCCGCTGGCGTGCTGCGACGAGCACGTTTCGCTGGGTGAACTGCGGTCATCCCACGCCGACCTCGTTGACGTCGACGGCGCCGTGAGCGAGCTCGAAGGGCCGACGCATCCGCCGCTCGGTACGGGCGAAGAGAAGCCGACGTTTACGGCGAGCGAGCGCCAACTCGCGTCTGGCGGCCGCCTGATCTCGTGACGGACGGCATCACCGAGCGGGCGAACCCAAGGCGGCGGGGCGTTCCGGGCGTAACGAACTCCTATCGACGCGTTCGCCCCGCCGCTTCTCGGCCGCTGAAGACGTCGAACACGATGCACGCGAGGAGAGCGACCGACCAGTCGTTCCAGGTCCCGAACCACTCCAGGTTCGGCGTTCCCTGCACAAGCCAGACGATCAGCCAGACGAGGCTTGCCATGGCGAGCGGAAGGAGCCTATCCGGGCGAGGGCGCCGTCGCCCCCGGCCGGCCGGCGCCCCGCAGGAGCCCCGCGAGGAGCCAGACCGCCACGAGGGCGAGGACGAGGAAGCCGGCGATCGGGCCCACGACCTCGCCCGTCGTGAAGTCGACGTGCGCAGCGAGCTGAAAGACGGTACCCGCGACGATGGTCGCCGCGACAAAGAGGAGCAGCACGAGGAGCGCAACTGCGAGGACGTAGCCGAGGACCTCGCGCCGCAGGATCAGGACGGCAGCCAGAACGAGCGTCGGCACGAGCACCCCGATGTCGATCACGTCCGTGACCGTCGTCGTGTACGCGTCGAGGTACTTGGGTGCATCGTGGCGGGCACCTGCGGAGAGGAGAGGCGCGAGCCAGACGAGGGACGTGATGCCAGCCGACGCGAGCAGGAACCAGGCGAGCGGGCGCCGCGGTTGCTCGACCGCCAGCCGGCCCCGGAGTTCGTCCCGATCGAGCGACGTCACGGCGAGGACGAGCCCGAAGAGGCTCGCGGAGAAGAGTGCGATGTAGAGCGGGAAGAGGCCGTTGTAGGCGTTCCCAAGCGCCCGGCTCGCGTAGACGTAGAAGAAATAGGTGAGCGCGCCGATGACGAGGAGCTCCGCGCGTGGGCCGCCGCGGCGGTACAGGACGAGCGCGACGACGAGGAACGGGATCCCGAGCGCGAGCGTGACGACGTCGGTGCCGCGACTTCCCTCGGCGATGAAGACGGTGTCGTGCTGGTAGAGGCCGTCGCCCCGAAGCTCGACCTCCTCGCCCCGAACGCTCGTGGCCGTCCGCGGCCCGTCGTCCGCCCACGCGAAGGCGGGTACACAGGCCAACATGGCGAGCGCAGCGACGAGCCACGACAGGACGACGACCGGACGCGACGCGTGCGTTCGGCGCGCGGGCACCGCTAGGTCGCCGCCGCCGCTCGCGGCTCCGACGCCGCCCCGGTTCCCGAGACAGCGGCGAGCGTTTGCTCCCGCCGTGCGACCACGAGGCCCGCGTGCCACCCGGGCGCGCGCCCGCGGCGGGGCAGGTGGACGGCGTCGACGCCGATCCCGCTCCGCTCGAGCAGCCAGGACACGACCGAGTTCGAGTTCCACATCTCGCCGGTTCCGAGTTCGTCTCGCCCCCAGACGGGCGTCGGAACGGCCGGCACGAGGTCGAGGAGGCGCCTGGCGAGTGCGGCGTCTTCGGTCGCCCGCTGCGGGCTCTCGACCGCCTCGGCGACGTCCGGGATTTCACCGTCGAGCCAGCGGCGAACCTCGTAGCGGAAGAGCCGGAGGCGCCCGGCGGCCCGCGCCCCGACGGCCCCCTCGTTGACGACGCCGCGCTGGGCGCCCCAAGAGCGGCTCGGCGCCTGCTCGATCACATACCGCCCCTCGGGGATGCGAACTTCGAGCGCCGAGTGGTAGAGATCGCAGCGACGTCGCCCTTCGAGCCCCGCGGCAACGGCCTCAAAGACGCGCCCGTTGAGGCGGACGGAGTGGCCGCCCGCACCCAAGGGGAGCCAGAAGAGGTCGACGCGGGCGAAGCTGTGCGCCAGGACCCGGTCCGCGAGGCCGACTCGGCCGCGTGGTCGATGAAGCGTCGCGGTGCTCATCACGCATCTCCTTTCGCGGTCTTGCGCCAGGGGTAGAACATGAGCGACCACCCGACCGCGCAGCAGGCCGCGAGGGTGAAGCGGAGCCACTCGTCCCAAGCGCTCGTCCAGAACGCGAGGGCGAGGACGAACGGGAAGAACGCGAGCCAGACGAGGCCCTCGAGGACGAGCGGCAAGGCGCGGACGTCCGCGAAGAGCTGGTGCAGCGCGGGCTCGTCGAAGAGCATGAGCGCAAAGAACGCGATCCAGCCTCCTACCATCGCCGCGAACCAGACGAAGCCGGCGACGCGGGAGGGGCGGAGGGACGCCGGAGCTCGCACTGCGGGAGTCGAAGGTGTCGATGCCATGAGCGCCTCCTTTCGCTTGACGCCTCCACCTTCGCAACGGCACGGCGAGGCGCCATCGGCGCGCACACGGTTCCTCGTTGCGGGAAAACGCTGACGGCCCCGCCCGGCGCGGAGC
>JALZGN010000023.1 GCA_030861005.1 Actinomycetota bacterium | reverse complement strand
CCCAAGGACGGCCGAGAGGCCGACCCCACCGCAGCCGAAGACGGCGACGCGCTCCCCTGGGCGGACGCCCGCCGTCTTCCAGACGGCGCCGATCCCGGTCGCGACGCCGCAGCCGACGAGCGCCGCGACCTCGAAAGGCACGTCGTCGGGGATCGGGATGCAGGAAGAGGCGGGAACGACGGCCCGCTCGGCGAAGGTCGAGAGGAACGAGTAGTGGTAGACGGGCTCGCCGTCGCGCGCCAGGCGCGGCGTCCCGTCCAGGAGACCGCCGTGATCCATTCCGGTCCACGCCTCGCGGCAGAGGTGCGGAAGGCCCCGGAGGCACTCGTCGCAGCGACGGCACGAGGGCATCCAGGAGAGCACGACTCGGAGGCCGGGATCGAGCGCGACGCCCTCGCCGACCGCCTCGACGATCCCCGCCCCCTCGTGGCCGAGGACAGCGGGGCAGCGCGTCTCGGCTGTCCCGTCGATCGCGTTCAGGTCGCTGTGGCAGACGCCGCTCGCGACCAGGCGCACCTGCGCCTCGCCGGGCCCGGGAGGTGCGAGCTCGAGCTCCTCGACCGCGAGTCGCGCGCCGACGTGCGGGAGAACGGCGCCGCGGATCCTCAGCCGGCCCGACCTCCGCGCCGAGCCTCGGTCTGCAGGCGGCGCAGCTCGTCCAGCGAGATGTGGCAGCGGAGGAAGTGGCCCGGCTCCATCTCCGTGAGCGGCGGCTCCTCCTGCTCGCAGATCGGGCCCCACTTCCGTGGGCAGCGCGTGTGGAAGACGCAGCCGGACGGCGGGTTGGCGGCGCTCGGGATGTCGCCCTCGAGGCGAATCCGGCCCGGCGCGCCGTCGCCGGCCTCCTCGAGGGTCGGCACCGCCGAGAGGAGCGCCTCCGTGTACGGATGGTGGGGAGGGTTGAAGACCTGCTCCGCCGAGCCGACCTCCATGACCCGACCGAGGTAGAGGACCGCGATCCGGTCGGACAGGTAGCGGACGACGCCCAGGTCGTGCGAGATGAAGAGGTACGTCACGTCCTCCTCGATCTGCAGGTCGGCGAGGAGGTTCAGGATCGCCGCCTGCACCGAGACGTCGAGGGCGGAGGTCGGCTCGTCGCACACGACGATTCGCGGGTCGCCGGCGAAGGCGCGCGCAATCGCCACGCGCTGCTTGAGGCCGCCCGAGAGCTGGCTCGGGCGCGCGCTCAGGTGGCGCTCGTCGAGGCGGACGGCGTGGGCAAGGTCGAGCAGCCGGTGCTCGCGGCGCTCGCCGCCGATCCGGGCGAGCTTCGTGATCGCGCGCCCGATGATCCGGCGGACCGAGAAGCGTCGGTTCAGGGCGGCGTCCGGGTTCTGAAAGACGATCTGGATCGCCCGCACGTCGTCGGTCGACCGCGAGCCGATCCGCGGCTCGAGCGGCCGGTCGTCCAGCTCGACACGCGAGTCGGAGTCGGGCTCCGTGAGCCCGAGGAGGACGCGCGCGAGGGTCGTCTTCCCGCTTCCCGACTCGCCGACGAGGCCGAGCGTCTCGCCGGGGCGGAGCGCCAGCGAGACGTCGGCGAGCGCACGGATCTCGGCACCCTCCTGGCGGAACGTCTTGTTCACGTGCTCGAGCTCGATGACCGGCGCGCGCTCACCGTCGCTGGACCGCTGCGTCGGCTTCCCCTCGGCGGCGGTGTACGGTACCTCGTGCGCGATCTCCCAGAAGTGGCAGCGGCTCCGGCGCGTCGGGGAGACCTCGTAAGGCGGTGGCGCCTTCTCGGCGCAGACGGGCTGAGCAAGGCCGCAGCGGTCGACGAAGATGCACGCGGGCAGGTGCGCGCCGAGGGGCGGGAGCGACCCGGGGATCGTGTCGAGACGCTTCTCGTCTTTGCGGACGCCGCGCCGCGGGATGCAGCGGAGGAGACCGACCGTGTACGGGTGCCGCGGGTCGGCGAAGATCTCGTCCGCCGGGCCCTCCTCGACGAGCTTCCCCGCGTAGAGAACGCCCACGCGCTCGCACATCTTCGCGATCACGGCCAGGTTATGGCTGATGAAGAGGACGCTCGTCGAGAACTCCTCGCGAAGCGCGGCGACGAGGTCGAGGACTTCCGCCTCCACCGTCGCGTCGAGCCCCGTGGTCGGCTCGTCGAGGATGAGGAGAGTGGGGTCGGACGCGAGCGCCATCGCGATCACGACTCGCTGCTGCATGCCACCCGAGAGCTGGTGCGGGTAGCGGCGCATGACGCTCTCCGCGCCGGCGATCTGGACCTTGGCGAGCATCTCGCGCGCGCGTTCGCGCGCGGTCGCCTTGTCCGCGCCGGCGATCGAGAAGACCTCGGCCACCTGGTCGCCGACCCGGATGGACGGGTTCAGCGCCGCGTCCGGGTTCTGGTAGACCATCGAGACCTCGGACGCGCGCAGGCGGCAGACGTCGCGCTCGCTCATGGCGAGGAGGTCGCGGCCGCCGACGTGGATCGAGCCGCCCGTCACGCGCCCGTTCCTCGGCAGGTAGCGCATGACGGCGAACGCGGCCGTCGACTTCCCGCAGCCGGACTCGCCCACGAGCCCGAACGACTCGCCGCTTCCGATCTCGAACGAGACGCTCCGGAGCACCTGGCGCCACGCCCCGCGCACGCGGTAGGCGACGTCGAGGTCGCGGAGGGCGAGCGCGGAGGTGGCGGCGGGGTCGAGCTGAGGTGCGGCGCTCATCGTTCGAACGCCTGCGTCAGCCCGTCAGCGACGAGGTTCACGCCGACGATGAGGGTCGCGATCGCGAGGGACGGGGCGAGGACCGGCCACCAGACTCCGCCCGACATGAACACGTAGTGCTCGAAGATCTGGAGGCCCCAGTCCGGTGCGGGCGGCTGAATTCCGAGCCCGAGGAAGGAGAGCGTCGCGATCACGAAGATCGCGTAGCCGAGCCGCACGGTGAACTCGACGAGCACGGGCGCGAGGACGTTCGGCAGGATCTCGGCGAACATGATGTAGGGCGCCCGCTCGTTCCGGAGCTTCGCGGCCTGGACGTAGTCGAGTTGAGCCTCCGAGAGCACCGCGGCGCGGACGGTCCGTGCGATCAAGGGTGCGAACACGATCCCGATCGTCGCGATCACGGTGGCGCGGGAGGGGCCGAGCGCCGTGAGGACGAGCATCCCCATGATCACGAGCGGCACGGCGAGGACGGCGTCGACGAAGCGCATGAGGACGTCGTCGACGAATCCGCGGAAGTACCCGGTGGCGAGCCCGATCGCCGTCCCGAGGACGGTGCCGAGGAGCGTCGCGAGCGGCGCGACGATCAGGATGTCGCGCGCGCCCGCGAGGACGCGCGAGAAGACGTCCCGGCCGAGGCGGTCCGTGCCGGCCCAATGCTCGGTCGAGGGGGCCTGGAGCCGTGCGATCGGGTCGCTCGCGAACGCGTCCTTCGGCGCTACCGCCTCGCCGAAGAGCGCGCAGAAGACCCAGAACGCGACGATGAGGGCGCCGGCGACGAACGTCTTCGAGCGCAGGACGAGCCGGACACGCTCCCGCCGGGCGATGCGGGCCTTGTCGCCGCGCTCGGTGAGCGGGGTGATCGCGAGCGGATCCTGGGTCGGCGCGACGCTCATCGGCGAGTGACGCTCATGCTCGAGCGTGCCTGATTCGCGGATTCAAGAGCGAGTAGGCGACGTCGGCGAGGAGGGTGGCGGCGAGGTAGACGATCCCGACCACGAGCACCGCGCTCTGAAGCATGGGGAAGTCCTTCGCGCGCGCGGCGTTGAAGAGGAGCCTGCCGACCCCCTGGTAGTTGAAGATCACCTCGATGACGACGAGGCCGCCGATCAGGTAGCCGGTCTGGGTGGCGATGACCGCGATCGTTGGGAGGAGCGCATTTCGCAGAACGTGTCGGCGGATAACCGTCCTCTGCGGGAGCCCCTTCAGGACGGCCGTGCGCGTGTAGTCGGCGTCGAGCGCCTCGATCGTCCCGGCCCGCGCCATCCGGGCGATGTAGCCGAAGAGGACGAGGACGAGCGGGAGGGAGGGGAGGATCAGGTGCTTCAGCTGTGTGAGCGGACCCGCGCCGGGAGGCCAGGCGGCGGTGATCGGTAGGAGCGAAATCCAGAGGCCGAAGACGAGAATCAGGATGATCGAGGAGACGAACTCGGGGACGACGGTCGCCGAGAGCCCGGCGATCGTGATCAGCCGGTCGGCGAAGCGCCCCTCGCGGAGGGCGGCGAAGACGCCGCCCAGGATCCCGAGCGGGACGACGATCACGAACGCAACCGCGGCCAGCTTGAACGAGTTGGCGAGCGCGTCGAAGATCAGGTCGGAGACCGGGACGCGCAGGCTGTACGACGTCCCGAGGTCACCCGTGACGAAGCTCGAGACCCAGTCCCAGTACTGGACGATGACCGGCCGGTCGGTCCCGAGCTGCTCGTTCAGCGCGGCGACCGCCTGGGGGCTCGCGTCGCGTCCCAGGATCCGCCGAGCGACGTCGCCCGGGAGGATCTGGGCGCCGACGAACACGAGGACGCTCAGGATCCACAGCGTCACGAGCGCGAGGCCGAGACGCTTGAGAAGGAACGTCCCCGTGCCTACTCGCCTCCCCTCGGCCTCTCGCCCGCCGGAGGCGCGTCTACGCCGCCGCTCCCGCTTGGCGGAGGTTGATGTGGCCCATCGCCGTCTCCCGAACGCCGGTGAAGTTCTTCTTCACGGCGAAGAGGTAGAAGTAGAAGTAGGGGAAGATGATCGGCGTCTCGTCGAGGAGGAGGCGCTGGATCTTCCCGGCGACGCTTCGCTGGGCCTCGAGGTCGAGGGCCGCGATGTAGTCGGTGACGAGCGCGTCGTACTCCTTGTTCTTGAAGTGCGCGGAGTTCCACGTCCCCTCGCTCTTGAGCGGCGCGACCAGGAAGACGTTCGGCACCCCCCGGTGCCCGTAGTCCGTGATCCCCATGACCGAGTCGAGCCAGGGCGATTTCCCGTATACGGCGTCCCCGTAGTAGGCCGCCTGGTCCATCAGGTTCGGCTTGATGTTGAGCCCGATCTCCTTCGCGGCGTTCTGGATCAGCACGGCGAGGTCGGGGAGCTCGAAGTCGCGGAACGTCGTGATCTCGGCGCTCCCGCCGTCGGCGCCCGCGGCCGAGACGAGCTGCTTCGCCTGCTCGAGGTCCTGCGCGCGCTGAGGGACCGTCTTGTCGGTGAACGGGTAGACGGGCGCGAACGGCGAGTCGTTCCCGATGTCAGCCTTGCCACCGAGGAGCCCGTCGACGATCGCCTTCCGGTCGAGCGCGAGCGCCATCGCCTGGCGGACGCGCTTGTCGTTGAAGGGCTCCTTGTCGGTCCGCATGTGGATCTGGCGATGGACGGACGAGCGCAGCTCGACCACGTTCACGCTCGGATCGTCCAGGAGCCCCTGGCCGCCGGAGACCGAGAAGTGCGCGATGACGTCGACCTCGTTTCCCTGGACGGCGAGGACGCGCGGCTGCTCCTCGGCGTAGAACTTGATCTCGTTCCGGTCGGCGAGCGGCTTCCCCCGGTCCCAGTAGTCGGGGTTCTTCGTGAACGAGACGCCCACGTTCGGCTGGAAGCGCTCGAGTCGCCACGGGCCGGTGCCGGGGAAGGTCTTCGCGTAGCCGCCGTCGTAGCTCGCGGGGAGGATGATCGCGTTGTAGTTGTCCGAGCTCACGATGTACGGGAAGCTCCCGTTCGGGGCGTCCAGCGTGAACTCGACGGTCGCGTCGTCCACGGCCTTCGTGTTCCCCTTCGAGAGGACGCCGCCGAGCGCCGAGAGCGCGTTCGATCCCACCTTCGGGTCGGAGAGACGGTCGAAGGTCGCGACGACGTCCTTCGCCGTCACCGTGCCGCCGTCGTGGTACTTGACGCCCTGGCGGAGCCTGAACGTCCAAACGGTTCCGTCCTCGTTCGGCTTCCAGCTCTCGGCGAGCTGCGGCTCGAGCACGAGCTTCTCGTTCGAGAACGTCAGGTACTCGCCCGTCTGCCCGAGGACGGCGAGCCCGCCCTCGTCCGCAATCGTCACCGGGTCGAT
The DNA here is from genome assembly GCA_030861005.1 of Actinomycetota bacterium. Classification (GTDB taxonomy): domain Bacteria; phylum Actinomycetota; class Thermoleophilia; order Gaiellales; family Gaiellaceae; genus JALZFU01. Next base: position 4,329 of record JALZGN010000023.1, on the reverse strand, counting down.
GTCGCCCGCCGGCGACTGGATCGCGGTTCGAATCGTCCCGCCGCGCGCCGCCTTCGCCGCCTGGCCGCCGCCTCCGCCGCCTCCGCCGCCTTCGTCACCGCCGCCGCACGCGGCGGCGAGGAACGAGAGGATCGGGAGCGACATCCCGACCACGGTTCCGCGACGGACGAACTCGCGCCGGCTGATCTTCCCGCCCGCGTACTCGTCGATCAGGTGGTTCTCGAGCTCGCTGCGCTCTCGGCGAACGTCGTCGGTCCTCCGCTGGCGCTCGTCCATTGCTCACGCTCCTTCAGCTGGTGTGACCCGCCGGGTGGCCTGGGCGGCCTTCTCCGGAGACGGCTGCGACCCGGCCAGGTCCGGCGTGGTGTGATGGATGGGGGTTCTCCTTGCTCCGGTCGCCCTCGGTGGGCGCGCGCAATCTTCGCACGTCGCGCGGGCCCAGTGAGGCGGTAGCGGCTATCCGGCCGGCCAGACCGCGCTCGCCGTCGCCGCGATCGTCTCGAGTTTCGCGCGCTCGTCCTCGAGCGAGACCGCGTTCCCGAGAACGGACGTCGCGAAGCCGCACTGCGGCGAGAGCGCGAGGCGCTCGAGCGCCACGAAGCGGGCGGCCTCGCGGAGACGGGCGGCGAGCTCCGCGACCGTCTCCCGGCGCGGCGTCTTCGTCGTCACGAGGCCGAGGACGACCGTCTTGTCCTCGGGGACCGCGGCCAGCGGCTCGAATCCGCCCGAGCGCTCGTCGTCGTACTCGAGGAGGAGGCGCTCCGCCCGGACGACGGGGAAGATCCTCTCCGCCAGCCACTCGTAACCGCCGGCGACGAGCCAGCGGCTCGCCTGGTTCCCGCGGCAGAGGTGGAACCCGAACGTCACGTCCCTTCGCTCCCCGATCACCGCGTTGTCGAGCTCGAGGCCGAGCTCGAGCCAGCGCTCCCCCGGCCAGCCGCGGCTCTCGTAGAACTCCCGGTAGGCCGGCTCGACGAGGAGCGGGTAGTGCGGCGCGTCGACCTGGAGGTACCTCGCGCCGAGACGCTCGAGCTCGTCGGCCTCTTCGCGAAGGAGCTCGGCGACGTCCGCGAGGAAGTCCTCGAGGCGCGTGTAGGCGCTCCGAGAGCGATCCGGGTCCCAGAAGTTCGCGAAGAGGCTCGGGCTCGGAAGCGTGACCTTCAGGATCTTCGACGTTCGCCCCCGCGCGTAGGCGAACTCCTCCGCGGAGGGGAAGCGGCGGCGGCGGAGCTTGCCGGTGACGGCGAGCGGCGGGCGCTCGACGCGGAGCTCGCCGAGCTCCTCGCTTCGCCACTCGCCCCACAGGAACGCGTCGAGGTCCCAGTCGCCGAACCCCTCCACCGCGGCGGGGAGCTGCGCTTGGAACGAGAGCCGGCGCATCTCCCCGTCCGTGACGACGTCGAGCCCCGCCTCCTCCTGCAGGCGAAGAGCGTCGTCGACGGCGCGATCCTCGATCCGCTTGAACTCGGCGGGGGTGAGCTCGTCTCGGCGGAAGGCGTCCTGCGCTTCGAGGAGGTCAGGCGGGCGGAGGAGGCTCCCGACGACGTCGGCGCGCGCGTCCACTCGCGCACGGTACCGCGCCGGCGGTGCTTGCCCTCGTCCGTTCCGCGTGACGTAGCCCCTTGGGTACGATTCCGCCTCCCCTCGTCGCCGCATGCGTGAGATCCTCGTCCTCTGCCCTCAGGAACGAGACCGGAACGCCGTTGCGGCGGCCGGCCTCGACGGCCGCTACCTCGTCCGGTACGCGGGCCAAGATCTCGATCACCTCGATGAGTTCGACCCCGCCGCGTTCGTCGACGAGTGGGCGGGCAGGCCCGCCGACGGGGTCGTCGGGACGAAGGACCTCTCCGCGCTCCTCGCGTCGATCCTCGCCGAGCGCCTGGGTCTTCCCGGGCCGTCGCCGTCCGCGGTCCTCGCCTGCCAGCACAAACCGACCTCCCGCACGATCCAGCGTCGCGTCGCGCCCGAGGCGACGCCCCGCTTCGCCCTCCTCGACGCGCGCATTCCCTTCGAGCCGCCGTTCTTCGTCAAGCCCGTCGTCGGCCGCCTCTCGCAGAACGCCGTCCGCGTGGACGAGCCGGCTGGGATCGCGGCGATCCCGAAACAGGACGGCTACGCGACGCGCTACAGCGCGATCGCTGCGCTCGCCGGCGCCGCCCCCGGTCGTGCGTACGGCTTCCTCGCCGAGGACCTCCTCTCAGGGCTCGAAGTCACGCTCGAGGGATACGTCCACGCCGGCCGGGTCGTCTCAATCGGAGTCACCGACTCGCTGATGTACCCGGGAACGATCAGCTTCGAGCGGTTCGAGTACCCGACACGCCTCTCCGACGAGCGCCAGGCTGAACTCGGCTCGCTCGCCGAACGCCTCGTCCTCGCCCACGGCCTCGACGATGCGTTCTTCAACATCGAGTTCTTCGTCCCCGACGAGGGGCCGGCGGAGATCATCGAGGTGAACGGCCGCCTCGCCTCGCAGTTCGCGCCGCTCGTCCAGCGCCTGCACGGCCGCTCCACGTACGACGCGCTCTTCGACCTCGCATGCGGGGTCGATCCGGCCTGGCCGCCGACCCGCCCGGACGGCGTCGGAGTGAGCTACGTCCTGCGCGTCTTCGAGGACGCGCTCGTCGAGGCCGTTCCCGAGCCCGAGGACGACGTCGAGATCCTCGTGCGGCCGGGGGTCGCACTCTCCGAGCAGGGGACGAACGACGCGCAGAGCTACCGCCTCGCGATCGTCTACGCGTTCGGCGAGACGCGCGACGAAGCGGTCGAGCGGGCGCGCGAGCGGGCCCGCGCGCTCACCTTCCGGCTGGCGCCGGCGCCGGTTCCGTAGGCGCCTCTTCGCGAGCCTCCGCGTTCGAGATCCCGACCGCCGCGACCGCCGCTCCTCCGAACGCCAGGAGGGCCGCGACGCCCATGCCGGCCCGGAACGCGTCGACCGACGCGGCGCGAAGCTCCGCGTCGCTCTCGTCCGTCGCGAGCGGAACAGCGTCGCCCGCGTCGACGCCCGCGTGGAAGACGAGCGAGACGACGAGGCCGATGATCGCTATCGCGAGCAGATTCCCGACGCGCGAGACGGTCGAGTTGATCCCGGAGGCGACGCCCGCGAACTGGGACGGCGCCGACCTCAGCGCGGTCGCCGTGATCGGCGCGACGATCATCGCGAGGCCGAGCGAGGAGGCGGCGAGCGATACGACCGCCGGCGGCCAGAAGTCGCTGCGCCCGTCGACGAGACAGAGAGAGAGGAGGCCGACGCCGAGGAGCGCGGGACCCGCGGTCAGGTAGAGGCGCGGCCCCTGGCGGTCCGCGAGCGCGCCGAAACGGGCGGCGAGGAGAATCATCACCGTGCTCGTCGGAATCGTGAAGAGCGATGCCCGGAAGGGCGAGAAGCCGAGGAACTGGAGGAAGAGCTGGAAGAAGACGAGATTCGCGTAGATCGCTCCGTAGACGAGGAACGTCTCGAGGTTTGCGACGGCGAAGTTTCTCCTGCGGAAGAGAGCGAGCGGGAGCATCGGCTCCGCGACCCGGCGCTCGACGGCGAGGAACGCGGCGAGCGCGACCACCGCGATCGCGAACGCCCACCAGAGTCGGGCGAAGCCGTTCTCCGTCCCCTCGACGAGTCCGTACGTCAGGAGGCCGAGCCCGGCGGCCGCGAGCACGGCTCCCGGAATGTCGAACCGTCCGACGCGGACGGGCAAGCGCTCGGGGCAGCGTCCGAGACGTGCGAGGACGACGGTCGCGGCAGCGAAGGGGAGGTTGATGAAGAAGATCCACCGCCACGACACCCACTCGACGAGCGCGCCGCCGGCCGGCGGTCCGAGGATCGTCGCGATGCTCGTGAACGAGGTCCAGAGTCCGATCGCGCGACCGGCCCGGTCGCCGTAGACGCTCCGGAGGAGTGCGAGCGAGTTCGTCGTCAGAAACGCGCCCGCGAAGCCCTGGAGCGCTCGCGCCACGATCAGCAAGGAGCCGTTCGGCGCGGCGCCCGCGAGCGCCGAGGCGGCGGCGAACGCGACGGCGCCGGCGACGAACGTCTGGCGTCGCCCGTACCGGTCGCCGACGGCGCCGGCGACGAGGTAGAGGGCGGCGAGCGCGAGCGAGTACGAGAGGACGATCCACTGCTGGCCTGTGATCCCAAGGTCGAGGTCCCGCTCGAGCGTCGGGAGCGCGACGAAGACCACGGTCGCGTCGATGAAAGCGAGCGACGAGCCGATGATGCACGCGGCGAGCGTGAGCTGACGACGTCGCTCGAGCGTCAACCCGGCCACGCGACGAGGATAGTCGCGACGTCAGCGAGGACGCGGCGCTCCCGGATTCGGGCGGAGGCCCTAGCGC
>JALZGN010000016.1 GCA_030861005.1 Actinomycetota bacterium | reverse complement strand
GCTTGTCGAGAAGACCGATGCGAAGGCTCACGTGCTCGCTCACGCCGCCCCCCCGCGGGTCAGGACGAGCAGGGGAAGGGCGGCCAGCGAGATGACGATGCTGATCGCAATGGTTGCGGTCCCGATTGTGTTCGAGAGCGGGCCGTTTGCGAGCTCGCCCATGAGCTCGCGGTCGTTTCCGACCAGCAGCACGGGCAGGAAGAGGAAGGGCAGAAGCGACGCGCTGAAGACCACTGCGATGATCGTCACGGTAATCGGGTCGATCGTCGTCAGGGCGAGCGCGGTCGAGCCGAGAAGGAGGAGGAGGGTCACGGTCGTGAAGCGGGCGGCGCGCACCGGCGGCTGCACGTTGCCATACGACCAGCCGAAGTACTGGGCGACGTCGTAGCCGGTGGCGAGGAGCGTCTCGAGCGTCGCGCCGAAGGTCGCGGCGAAGATCCCCACGATCGCGATCGCAAGACCGACCTTGCCGAGCGCGACGGCGACCGGAAGCGCCGTCTGCGAGATGTGCTCCACCTGAACGCCTCGGTCGAAAAAGACAAGGAAGGCCACTGCTTGGATCGCCACGGCGAGCAGTCCGCCGAGCGGGAAGCCGACGATCACGTTCACGCGCATCTCGGCGAGATCCTTTGGTCGCCACCGGCTCTCGACCGCACCTGAGGAGAAGAAGAACATCTCGTACGGCGTCATCTGGGCGCCGATCAGCGCAACGACGAAAAAGAGGTAGGCGCCCCAGCTCTCGCCCTCGACCGGAGCGAGCGTCGTCGCCGAGTCGAACATTGTCGACCAGTCGGGGCCGAGCTTCCAGACGGCGACGACGAAGACGAGCATCGTGAGGCCGAGAATCCCGTAGAGGCGCTCCATGACCCCGAAGGGGAGAAGCCAGATCACCGCGAGAACGAGGAAGGCGGCGACCGGAACCCAGAGCAGGTAGTGGACGCTCGTCGCCAGCTCGAGCGCGAGCGCGACGCCGGCGAGCTCGGCCATCACGAGGAGGCCGGTGACGAGAAACGAGCCGACGAGCCCGAAGAGCGCGTAGCGCGCGCCGAGGCGCGACCGCGCGAGGGCGAGCGCGGGGCGCTGCGTCTTGAGCGCGATGCGGCCCGACATCTCCGCGAAGCACATGATCCCAACGACGGAGAAGACGGTCACCCACGCCAGTCGGAGCCCGAAGCGCGCTCCCACCTGTGCATCGGCGACGAGATCGCCGATATCGATGAAACCGCCGATGGCGGAGAGCGTCCCCAGCGTGAACGCGAAGAGCTTGCTCATGGGTCGGCTTGGCGCGCGACAGCCTCGAGCCTTTGTGCGAGGTGCGGAAGCGGTTGCGCGAGGGTGGGTAGCTCACTCCAGCGATCGTCCTCGGCGGCGATCCGAAGCCGCGCGAGCGCGCCCGCGACCTCGCTTGCGAGCAGCGTCAGCTCGGAGCGGATCTCGCGCGTCTCGCCGCGCGGGTCCCAGCCGGCGAACTTCGAGGCGGCTGCGGTCGCATCGCGTTCGGCCTCGCGAAGCGCGACGCTTGACGCCTGACGAGTTACGTCTCCCTCATCGAGTTCGCGAACCCAAAGCGCAGCCGTCTCGACCTGCGACCGCAGCGTCTCGGCCGTCATCGCAGCGCGCTCGCGATAGTCGCCCGCGGTTCGCGGCGGTGCGAGCACGTACCAGAGCGAGCCGATGACGGCGAGAACGGCCGTCCCGATTGCCCATGGCACGCGGCTCATCGCTGCCTTGATCCCCCAAGCGTGATCGCCGGAAAACAGCGCAGCGGATGACATGAACGCATCGCACAGCGATCCTCAAGCTGGACGATCGTCGCTCGCATTCCTCGCGACCGCCGCCGGTAGACCGTGCCTCCCGTTGCCCGAGCTCGGGAATGGATGATCCGCCGGGCGCCGTTTCCCCGGCATGCCGCCGGGTACGGACCTCTTCGGAAAGGGGGTGATCGCATGCAGGGAGACGTCTGGATGGCACGCGAGGGCGTCACGCTCGGCGACGAGCTCAAGGACTACGACGTCGAGGGACGCGACGGGAAAATCGGCAAGGTCGACCACGTTACGTTCGCGAAAACGTGCGTGACCGTGTCGACCGCGCGGCTCTTCGGCGGTAAGCGGTACGTAATCCCGGCGCAGTCGATCGAGCGCATCGACACCGAAGGCAAGACGATCTTCGTCGATCTCTCCAAGGAGGAGGTCGAGAACTCGCCCGAATACGACGAGCACCTCGGCTTCGACGAGGATTGCCAGGCGAAGACAGGCACGTACTACGAGGACGTGCTCGCCAAGCGCGCTTCGGTTTCGTAGCCGGTGGTGAGCTAATGGGTCACCTCGCGTTAAGGCGAGGCGAGTATCGGGCAGCGCGGAACTGCTCGACGGGAGCCGAGGGTCCGGCTCCCCGCTAAGTACGATTCGGTGGGGCCATGCCGTAGCGACCACGGCCCACACATCCGCGACGCCGCCTCTCATGCAGACCTTCGAGTCGCTCGCGGTCGTGACAGCGGACTCGCAGCACCAGGTCGCCGCCGACATCCTCGACGCCTTCGCCTCGCTCCTCGACCGCCTTCCCGACGCGTATCGCGAGCGAGCGCGTGACGTCCTCATGAGGACGCTTCCCGTGTTCGCGAGCCATCCGCCGACCCTGCCGCTCGAGCGAGCCCTCCATTTCGCGACTCGCTCGACCGGACCGGCGCGTACGAGACGGCGAGGCTCGTGGAGGAGGGCCTGGACAACGTCCGCAACCCGATCGGCACGGTCGAGGTCGAGTACACGCCGCGGTAGAACCGGCCTTGCATGGTCGACACTGATCGAAGTCGAGATGGAAGAGCACTGGCGATCTCGCCGATTCTTCTCAGCAACCGCGATGACGGCAGCGTGGAGGAAAACGCGTTCGAACGGACCTGATGCGGAGCATGCGAGCGTTACGGCGTGGCCGCGGAACGAGAGCGAGATGGCGACGTCGACCACATAGCGCTCGGCACCGCCGACGTCGAGCGTATCGACGACGAGCAAGATCGGAAGCGGCGCATCGACGGGTCGCGGCCAGCGGCGTCCGGCGCGTGGAGCAGCGTCCACGCGAGCTCGAGGGGGCGGGCGTTCAGCTCAGGCCGCTCCTAGGAACCCTCATCAAACACTCCGTCAACCTTCATATGCATACGAGCTGCGGAGGTTGATTTCTGACTCGACGCGAGGCGAGGGTCCGGCTCCGTGTGAGACCCGCATGGCGTCTGCGCACCGCAGGCAGCGGGGACGAATGCGCGACGGCGTGGCGACGTTCAATCGCGCTCGATCTACTCTCCCGACCCGCGTCGCGCACTCCATCTCCACGCCGGCCGCCGCGTCTCGGTTACGACGTTCTCGATCGACTGACCGTCCCTTCCCGTATTGGTACGCGGCGCGCGAGACCGGTGATCCGAGGAGGGGGGAAAATCATGTCGTCGATTCATCTCCGTCGCTTTTGTCTGTGTTGGGCGCCGTTCTGATCGCGTTCTGGGCAGCCACAGAGGTCGGCGGCGCTCAGGGCGACCGATTGCAGCCGCCCTGTACGAACCTCGTCCAAGGAACGCCGGCGGAAGACGTCCTCAACGGGACGCAGGTCAGCGATCGCATCCTCGGCCTCGCCGGACACGACGTCATAAACGGCCTGCAGGCCGGGGACTGCCTCGACGGCGGCGACGGCTTCGACCAGATCGCCGGCGGTCTCGCGAGCGACGAGCTTGCCGGTGGCCGCGACCAGGATGACCTGATCGGCGGCGCAGGGACGATTTCGTAGCCGGTGGCGACGGTTTCGACTTCCTCGAGGGGGCGATCGGCGACGACCGCCTCCGTGGCGAGGGGGACCCCGACGACCTCTCGCGCGGCCGCGGCGCGGACACCCTGCACGGCGGCGACGGCATCGACTGTCTCTCCGGCGGCATCGGCAACGACCGTCTCTCGGGAGGCGATCAAGCCGACGACCTCTCCGGTGGGCGGGGTCGCGATCGAATGGCCGGCGGGCCGGGGCGGGACCGAATCTCTGGCGATCTCGGGAACGACCTCCTCTCTGGTGGCTCCGGCAACGATCGCCTCGACGGCGGCGAGGGCAGGAACAGGTACTTCGCAGGCGGCGGCAACGACCTCGTCGACGCGGCGAACGGCCGACGCGAGAACGTCAACTGCGGTCGCGGTCGCGACCGCGTTTGGGCGGATCGGGGTGACCGTCTCCGGTTTTGTGAGGCAATCTTCCGCCTCTTGCCCTCGCCTCGCTAAGAAGCGAGCCGATCGAGCGTCGGAGGCGCCACCGCTTCTGGCGCATAGGTCCCGCTCAGGTCGTGAGCGCATGCAACGAGCGCGTCAACGCCCCGGTTGCGCCCACCTGTTGCCTTCCCCGACTACGAGCACGTGCTCTGGTGGGGCTAGGTTTTGGGGACAGGTTCGACTCTCTTCGGGGCGGCTCAGGGTTCCTCAAGGAAGGGGTGCCTCACCCGAAGAAACCAACGGAATTGCAGGGAAAGCGCTCTACTAGGCGCCTTCCCCAGATCATATAGCCGGAGGCCGAAGCGTCCATGGTAAGGAGGCGGTCCCCCGGTTCGAGTCCGGGAGAGGGCTTAAATACCCTGCAACTCGCCTACTTTGCACGATTACCGAGTTCCTCTCGATCAAGGAGGGGCTCGCGGGTGGAGTCGGCCAGAAGTGCAAAAGTCCCCGCAAATTGGCCTCTTATCCCACGCGGTGGAGCACCTCCGTGATACGGAGGGTCTCGATTAGGACGCCGTCAACGGAACAATCGAAATCGCTGTAAATGGCGGAATCGCTATTGCCACTGGTGGCTCGTCGATCGATGGGGACAGGTCTTGGGGGCGCTAGCGCAGCGCGCGAGTCCGTCCCCCACGACTCGAGCAAGGCCGTCGCGAGCAGCGCGAACAGCAGAACGAAGGTGCCGTACCGGCAAGGACGGCCTTATATAGCAAGGACGGCCTTATATATGTACACGCGCGCGCGAGGCACGACCTCGACGTGCGCCCGGGAGCCGCGTCCCCGCCGGACGGCGCCCCACGCCGCCCTTCGCGCGCCGCCCTCTAGTCGCTGTTCTCGTCCCAATCGCACTCCCACCAGCACGTCCCTGCATCCGGTCGGCCGCTTCGCGTTCAGGTTTCGACGGCTTACAGAGCAGGCGACGCGCGCGGCGGTGCCTCGAGCGCTCCGCTTGTACGAAGCATGAAGCAGCCGTACAGCCGCGAGCGGCACACGGTTACATCGGGGCCTACCCTCTGTTTGCAAGCTGGACTTCGAGCACTGCTCGACTGGGTTGAGCGGGAGGCGGCCGCCGGCGCACAGCGGCTCGGGAGAGCATCGCCTGCGGCGCTTGGTTCGTCAGAACGGAGTTGATCTGCTCGCTCTGCGGCTACGGGAAATGGCGTTCGCGCGCGAAGCGGGATTCGACGCGCTCGCCGAACGCGGCGAGGCTGCCGCCGAGGGAATCGGCCCCGACGTCGTCTACGCCGGGTTCTCGTTCGGAGTGACAATCGCGCAACGGCTCGCCCAGACGAGCCCCGGCGCCCTGCTCATCTACTCCTGCCTCCCGGTCTCGGAGTTCGGCGAGGCGTGGCCCGAGGGCGTCCCGGTGCAGGTGCACGGCAAGGAGGGCGACGATTTCTTCCTCGAAGACATCCATGCCGCCCGCGCCCTCGTCGACTCAAGCGACCGGGCGGAGCTGTTCCTCTATCCGGGGACGGAGCATCTGTTCGCCGACTCCTCACTCCCGGCGTACGATCCCGCCGCCGCGGCGTTGCTGACCGAGCGCGTGCTGGAGTTCCTCGGCGAGGTCGAGGCCGGCGAGAAGGCCTGAACGGCCTACACCGCCCGCTCGATCGTCAAGTCCAGCGCCCGACGAGGTCGCACCGAGGTCGCACGACGGCGCGAAACACGACGAATGGCGGTCGTGGCCGATACACCCGATCCCGCGCGGCTGCGCGCAATGCCGTACGAATCGACCCCGTCGTTACGTTCATGGTCAGGAGGGGGTCGGCGGTTCGAGTCCGCCAGAGGGCTTCGAGGAAATCCCTGCCCATTGCCGACTTTCCCTTCGAAGACGGCTGCCCGGGCGCAACCAGCTCAACAAGTTTGGGAACACGTTTTGGGGACATGTCTCGGGCCAACTCCTCGCGAGCCCGGCTGTCCGGTGCACATATTCGATCGGGAGGTTCGGGGGCTGTCTTCGAGGCGGCGCGCAAGTAGCGTCGGTCTTCCCGTCCCTGGAGGTGTGTTCGTTCTGGTCGTTGGCGTACGTCGTCATCCGCCGCGGGCTCGAGCTGGTCGTCCTGTTTGGTCGGGGCGAGCGCTCGAGGAGCTGGAGATCCTCGTGTTGCGCCATGAGCTCTCGATCGTGCGCCGGCAGGTCGCCCGGCCTCCGCTCTCGCCGGTGGATCGGCTGCTCTTCGTGGCGCTCAACCGGCTGCTTTCTCGGCACGCTTGGCCTGCTTTCATCGTTCGACCGGAGACGCTGTTGTGCTCGCACCGGCGGCCAGTGGCGCCCTCGCGCGCCGGGTCGGCTCGGTCGCGCGCGAATGCCGCGAGCGGATCCTGACCTTCGGCCAGCGGCAGCTCACCCGCGTCTGCGCGTCTCCGCACGTCACGACAATGAGCATCGTCCCCATCGCGCGCTTTCCCTGCGAGCGCCCGACCCGGTCGACACTCCCGCGGCGCCGGGCAACCCCGCCCCGCTCTCTGCTTCCGTCGCGCGGCGCGACTGGCTTGGAGGCCTCCTCGATGAGTACCAAGCCGCGGCGTTAGATCGAATATGTGCACCCGACACGATTGATCGAGTCGTTGCCTTCGCGATCGCCCGTCGCTTCAAGGAGCGCGACTATGCTCGTCGTTCGCCACGACGTCACGAACCTCGACGCTGTACGTGCCGCCTGAGAGCTCGAACTCCTCGGCAAACGATGCGAACGTCGCGGCCCGTCGCGATCATGCCCTCGTGCGGGTCTTGATCGTCGAGGACGAGCTGAAAATGGCGGGCCTTATGCGCCGCGGTCTCGAGCGGGAGGGCTTCGGGGTCGACATCGCAGAAGACGGCGAAGGGGCGCTCTCGATGGCCGGGGCACACGCCTACGATGCGATCGTGCTCGACGTGATGCTCCCCGGCCTGAACGGCTTCGAGACGTGCCGCCGCCTGCGGAGCAACGGCGTCTGGGCACCCGTGCTCATGGTGACTGGGCGGGACTCGATCGAGGACCGCGTCGCGGGGCTCGACACGGGCGCGGACGACTATCTCGTCAAGCCGTTCGCATTCGCGGAGCTGCTCGCCCGCCTCCACGCCCTCATGCGCCGCGGCGCCCTCGAGCGTCCGACCGTGCTCGAGGTCGGTGACCTCCAGCTCGACCCGGCCACCCGCGTCGTTTGCCGGGGCGACGACGAGATCCGCCTTTCGAAGAAGGAGTTCACACTGCTCGAGACGTTCATGCGCAGGCCCGGGCAGGTGCTCTCCCGCCGACACTTGGTCGAGCGCGCATGGGACTTCTCGTACGATCACCGCTCCAACGTCGTCGACGTCTACGTTCGGCAGCTCCGTCGGAAGATCGACGAGCCGTTCGGTCGCCGCTCGCTCGAGACCGTCCACGGCGCGGGTTACCGGCTGCGAGCGGACGGAGGGGTTTCAGCCGAGTCCCGATCCGGCTAGGGGCGGCGGCGGCGTTTGCTCTCGCGATGGCGATCGGGGCGGGCTGGTTGGTCCAGGCGCGCCTTGGCGCCCACCTGTCCTCAATGGTCGATCGCGAGCTCCGCAATCCCGGCTCACGACGTCGAGGCGCTCGTGCGCGAGCGGGGCGGTTCGCTCCGCTCGGCCGACGACGCGCCTTTTCGAGCGCGGCGACAGCTACGCGCAGCTTCTCTACTCCCAGGCTCGCGTCGTCGAGGCGACGCCGCCACTAGAGCACTTTGCCCTCTTGACCCCCGCGGCGTCGAGCAGCGCTCATCTCCGCCGAGGGCTCTGGCGAGCGCTTTCGGTTGCACCGACGCGAGACGAGATCGAGCGCCTCGGGTCGACCCTCAACGAGATGCTCGCGCGGCTCGAGCACGCGATCTAGCGCGAGTGGACTTTCGTCGCCGACGCGGGCCGCGAGCTTCGGACGCCACTCGCCTTGCTCCGCACCGAGCTCGAGCCTGCCCTTGGGCCAGGAGGAGAGTCCCGCGGCATTGAAGCAAGCGCTCCGCAGCCTCGGAAGAAGCGGACCCGCTCTGCCAGCTCGCCGACGCGCTGCTCTTGATGGCCCGGTCCGACACGGGCATTCTCGACCCGCACCGCGAGCCAGTCGACCTCGGACGGTCTCTTCGCCTCGGTCCGGCGCCGGTCCGCGTCGTCGCGCCGCTGACGCCGCTGCGGCCCGCGCCTCGACAGCCCCGCGGGTCGCGGAGAAACATGAAAATAAGATGAATTACTAGGCTTTCGTCTAGTAGACACGTACCCGCGAGTCGGGTTGTATCGACGCCCACAAGTCGCGAATTGCGGCACGCGTCGGGCGACTTTTCAGGGAGGCACGGGAGAGATGCTGGGCCGGTTGGCAGGCAGCTGCATGCGGTTCCCCGGCTTGGTGCTCGTGGCCGCGGCAGCCATGCTCGTCTTCGGGATCGCCACGCTCCGGGACGAGCCCGTGGACGTCCTACCGGAATACGGGCCGCCCACCGTAGAGGTTCAGACGGAGGCGCTCGGCCTCTCGGCGGCCGAGGTCGAACAGCTGATCACCGTCCCGATGGAGCAGGACCTTTTGAACGGGATCGCGTTCCTCGACGACATCCGCTCGCAGTCCGTGCCGGGGCTCTCGCGCATCCTGCTGACCTTCCAGCCCGGAACCGACATCTTCCTCGCGCGGCAGGGCGTCGCCGAGCGCCTCTCACAGGCGCACGCGCTCCCTCAAGTGTCGAAGCCGCCGCTGATGCTGCAACCGGTCTCGTCCGCGAATCGCGTCCTCATGGTCGCGGTCTCGTCGAAGACGCTGTCCGCGATCAGGATGTCGGTGCTCGCCCGCTGGACGATCGTCCCCCGCCTGCTCGGCGTGCCGGGTGTCGCCAACGTGAGTATCTGGGGGCAGCGGGACCGACAGCTCCAGGTGCAGGTCGACCCCCAGCACCTCCGCGACGTCGGAGTCTCGCTGAATCAGATCCTCGAGACGACGGGTAACGCCCTGTGGTTCTCGCCGCTCACGTTCGTGAAGGCTTCCACGCCCGGGACGGGTGGCTTCATCGACACGGCCAACCAACGGCTCGGGATCCAGCACGTCTCCCCGATCACGACTGCCGACACCCTCGCCGAGGTTCCGCTCGAAACGAGAGGCAGGCGCATCGCCCTCGGTGAGGTCGCCTCGGTCGTCGAGGACCACCAGCCGCTGATTGGGGACGCGGTCGTGAACGACGGTGCGGGGCTCGTGCTCGTGATCGAGAAGTTCCCGGACGCGAACGTGCTCGACGTCACGCGCGGAGTCGAAGACGCGATCGAGGCAATGCGACCCGGTCTCGCGGACATCGACTTCGACACGACGCTCTACCGACCGGCGTCGTCGATCGAGCAGTCGATCGACAACCTCAGGCTCGCGCTCATCCTCGGCGCCGCGCTCCTGCTGCTCGCGGTCGCCGCGTTCTTCTTCCGCTGGCGCAGCGCGGTGGTCGCTCTCGCGGCCGTTCCGCTGTCGGTCGTCTCGGCCGCTCTCGTCCTCCACGCGCTCGGGCGCTCCATGAACGCGATGGTCCTCGCCGGGCTCGTAGCGGCGCTCGTCGTCGTCATCGACGATGCCGTCGTCGCCGTCGAAAGCGTCGAGCGGAAGCTGCGCGAGCGTGCCAAGGGTGACGATCGGCTGGCAGCGAGCGTCGTGCTCCAGGCATCGCTTGCGATCCGCACCCCTCTCGTCTACGCAACGCTCGTCGTCGCGCTCGCGACCTTGCCGCTGTTCTTCCTCGACAGCGTCTCGGGAGCCTTCTTCCCGGACATCGCCGTTGCGTTCTTGCTGGCGCTCGCGGGATCGATGTTCGTGGCGCTAACGGTCACCCCGGCGCTAACCGCCCTGCTCCTAGCGAACGCTCCTGCTCGGCGCGAGGCACCGCTCGCCGGCTGGGTCCGGCGTCGCTACGAGGACGCGCTCGACCGTGTCGTTCGCCGGCCGCGAACTGCTTACCTCGCGATCGGCTTCCTCGCCGTCGCCGCGGTCGCCACGGCGCCGTTCCTGCGCCAGTCGCTAATGCCGACGCTCAAGGAGTCGAACCTCCTCATCCGGTGGGACGGGCCGCCCGGCACCTCCCTCCCGGAGATGAACCGCATCACGGCGCGCGCGAGCCGCGAGCTCCGCGCGGTCGACGGCGTCGCCGGCGTCGGCGCGCACGTCGGCCGGGCGGTGACGTCCGACCAGGTCGTGGGCGCGAACTCGGCCGAGATCTGGGTCACCGTCCATCCGGACGCCGACTACGAGGCGACGCTTGCATCGATCAAGGACGTCGTGGCGAGTTATCCGGGGCTCTCGCGAGCAGTCGAGACGTACTCGAACGAGCGCGTCGAGCAGACGCTCGCAGGGGCGCAGGACGACATCGTCATCCGCCTCTACGGCGAGAACCTCGCCGCGCTCGCTGGCAAGGGGGCAGAGGTGCGACAGGCCATCTCGGGGATCGACGGCCTCGTCGACGAGCGCGTGCGGCTCCCGGCCATGGAGCCGACGCTGCAGATCAGGGTCGACCTGGCCGCCGCGGAGCGTTACCGGATCAAGCCGGGCGACGTTCGCCGCGCCGCCGCGACGCTCCTCTCGGGCATCGTGGCCGGCAGCCTCTTCGAGGGACAGAAGATCTTCGACGTCGTCGTGTGGGGTGCGCCGCAGACGCGGAGCAACCTGACGAGCATCCGCAAGCTGCTCATCGACACTCCGGCCGGAGGCCATGTCCGCCTCGACCAGGTAGCCGACGCGCGGATCGTGCCGGGACCGGCGGTCATCGAGCGGCAGGGAGTCTCGCGCTACCTCGACGTGACGGCGAACGTTGACGGCCGTGACGTCGGCGCCGCCGTCGCAGACGTCGAGCAGGGATTGCAGGAAATCCGCTTTCCGCTCGAGTCGCACGCCGAGGTGTTCGCAGCCGCCGGCCAGCCGCGCGGCCGCCTGATCTCGGTCGCCGTCGCAGCCGTAATCGGGATCGTCGCTCTCCTGCAGGCGCTCTTCGGCAGCTGGCGGCTCGCGGCGCTCTGCCTCGCGACCTTGCCCGTCGCGCTCGCGGGTGGATTGCTCGCCGCGCTGTACAGCGGGGGCACGCTCTCGTTCGGGTCGTACCTCGGCCTGCTCGCCGTCCTGGCCCTTGCGGCGCGCAACGGGCTCGTCCTGCTGAGTCGCTATCGCGAGCTCGAGGAAGCCGGCGTGCCCTTCGGCCCCGAGCTCGTGCGACGGGGCGCCGGCGAGCGGCTTGTAGCCGTCCTGACCACTGCGATCGCAACCGCGCTCGTTGTCCTGCCGCTCGTCGTCGGGGGATCGCGCGCCGGCTACGAACTCGTCCATCCGCTCGCCGTCGTCGTGCTCGGCGGCCTCGTGACGTCGACGTTCCTCGCCCTCTTCGTCATGCCGGCGCTCTATCTGCGCTTCGGCGCCACGGACACGTCGCAGCCGGAGGCGCTCGCGGCGGTTCTCGCACGGCTGGCCCGCCGGTCGCTCCGGCGCCGCAGCCCGGCCGAGGAGCTCCCGGCCCGCTCGGAGACGACCCCGACGACCGCCGGACCGTAGGGAAGGAGTAAGAGATGACAGCCGCCGCAGAGCACCCACCGAGGGAGAAGCCCACCAGGAGGCGCATCATCCTCCTCGCCGCGGCGGCGGTGGTCAGCGGTCTGGTTGCGCTCGGCGCCTATCTGGCCGCGTCGGGATCTCCGGCCGAGTCGGGAGGCGACGAAGGGGCGCCGCCGGCCGTGGTCGAGCCGACCGGAACGCCAGGCGTGAGCCGGGTGGTGGTGAGCGTGAGCGCAGCCGAGAGGCTCGGCATCCAGACGGCGCCTGTCTCGAACGTGCGCGTGCACGGACAGCTGCGGGCGGCGATTCCGTACTCCGCCGTGCTCTACGACACCGACGGCAGTGCCTGGGCCTACACGAGCCCGGAGCCACGCGTTTTCGTGCGACAGGACATCGAGGTCGAGCGCGTCGACGGCGGCACGGCGATTCTCGCCCAGGGGCCGCCCACGGGTGCCGCCGTCGTGACGGTTGGCGCAACGGAGCTCTGGGGCGTCGAGTACGGCGAGATCGAAGAAGACTGAGGCGACTCGGGAGAGAGGCGCCCAACCATGATCCGCTGGATCGTCGGGTCGAGCCTTCGCCTCCGCTTCGTCGTGCTCGTCGCTGGAGCCGCCCTCATGTTCTTCGGCGCTCAGAAGCTCAGGGCCATGCCGGTGGACGCCTTCCCCGAGTTCGCGCAGCCCCGCGTGGAGATCCAGACGACGTGCCTCGGCCTGTCCGCCGCCGAGGTAGAGAGCCTCGTGACGGTTCCGATGGAGCAGGTGATGCAGGGCATGCCGGGGCTCGACATCGTCCGCTCGAAGTCGATTCCGCAGCTTTCGTCGATCGAGCTCCTCTTCAAGCCCGGAACGAACATCTTCCGCGCGCGGCAGCTGGTGGCCGAGCGCGTGGCCACCGTTGGGCCGACGCTCCCAACATGGGCGGCGCCGCCCTTCATCATGCCGACGACGTCGACGACGAGCCGGGTGATGAAGATCGGCGTGTCGTCGAAGACGCTCTCCCTGACGCAGCTCTCGACGATCGCGTACTGGAAGATCAGGGCTCGCCTGCTTCGAGTCCCCGGAGTCGCGAACGTCGCCCTCTGGGGCGAGCACCTCCAGCAGCTGCACGTGCTCACCGACCCCGACCGCATGCAGGCCCACGACGTCTCGCTGGAGCAGGTGATGGAGACGACCGCCGATTCCCTCGACGCGGGCCTCCTGAAGTTCTCGTCGGGGGCAGTCATCGGCACGGGTGGCTTCGTCGATACGCCGAACCAGCGGCTCACGGTCGAGCACGTGCTGCCCATCGTGACTCCCGCGGACCTCGCCAAGGTGCCGCTCGAAGGCGCAGACGGCGAAAGCGTGCGCATCGGCCAGGTGGCCGACGTTGCGGAGGGCTACATGCCCCTCGCCGGGGACGCCGTAATCAACGACGGGCCCGGCCTCTTGCTCGTCGTCGAGAAGTATCCATGGGGAAACACGCTCGACGTGACCCACGGGGTCGAGAAGGCGCTCGACGAAATGCAGCCGGGCCTGCCGGGCATCGCCATCGACACGCAGATCTTCCGGGCGGCGAACTTCATCGACGAGTCGATCGACAACCTCACGCGCGCCCTCGTCATCGGCGCCTTGCTCGTCGTGCTCGTCCTGGTTGCGTTCCTCTTCGAGTGGCGGGCCGCCCTCATTAGCGTGACGGCGATCCCGCTGTCGCTCGTCGCAGCGGGGCTCGTGCTCTACCTCCGCGGCGACACGATCAACGTCATGGTGCTGGCTGGGCTGGTGATCGCCCTCGGCATCGTCGTCGACGACGCGATCATCGACGTCCAGAACATTGTGCGGCGTCTTCGGGAGCACCGCCGCGAGCCGTCATCCCGTGCCGTAGCCAGCGTCGTTCTCGAGGCGTCGCTCGAGGTGCGAGGGCCGATCGTCTACGCGACGCTGATCATCGTCGTCGCGATGGTGCCGGTGTTCTTCCTGCAGGGGCTGACAGGCGCGTTCTTCCACCCGCTCGTCTTCTCGTACGTTCTCGCCGTCGCCGTCTCGCTGGTGACCGCGTTGACGGTCACGCCGGCCCTGTGCCTGATTCTTCTCCGGAACGCGTCACTCGCGCGCAGGGAGTCTCCGCTCAGCCGGTGGTTGGAGCGGGGGTACGAAGGCCTTCTCTCGCGAATCGTCGCGAACCCGCGCCCGACGTACGTGGCCGCTGCGCTGACCGCTGCCGCGGGCCTCGCGGTCGTCCCTTTCCTCGGCGAATCGCTCATCCCGACCTTCAAGGAGCGAGACTTCCTCGGCCACTGGATCACGAAGCCGGGCTCCTCGCTCCCCGAGGAGCGCCGGATCGTTACTCGCGCCAGCCGCGAGCTCCGCTCCCTCCCGGGCGTCCAGCACTTCGGGTCGCACATCGGGCAAGCCTTCCTCGCCGACGAGACGGTGGGAGTCAACTTCGGCGAAAACTGGATTGCGATCAACCCGTCGGCCGATTACAAGAAGACGCTCGAGTCGATCGGGGAAGTCGTCGATGGCTATCCCGGGATCTTCCACGACGTCCAGACGTACCTGAACGAGCGGATCGACGAGGTTCTCGCCGGCACGAGCGAGCCGATCGTCGTACGGATTTTCGGGCCGGACCTGGAGGTCTTGCGGGACAGGGCTGAGCTGATACGGGATGCCATCGCGCAGATTGAGGGCGTCGACGAGCCGTTCGTGGAGTTCCAGGAAGGTGTTCCCCAGGTGCAAGTCGAGGTCAACCTGGCCGCGGCGCGGCGGTACGGCGTGAAGCCAGGGGACGTCCGCCGCGCATCGGCGACATTCTTGGAAAGCGAGGAGGTGGGCGACATCTACAGGGGAGGGCGAGCCTACGACGTGCATGTCTGGAGCACGCCCGAGACACGCAACAGCCTGAACAGCGTCCGTACGCTTCCAATCGACACGCCCGACGGCGGCCATGTCGCGCTCGGGCAGTTGGCGGACGTGCGCGTCCGGCCGACGCCCAACGTCGTGCACCACGAAGGGCTGTCGAGGAGCATCGACGTACTGGCCGGCGTCGGCGGACGAGATCTCGGCTCGGTGGGCCGCGACATTGAACGGCGCCTGCAGGACATCAAATTTCCAACCGGGTACCACGCCGAGCTGTTCGGTGAGTTCAAGGAGCGTCAGGCCGCCTTCAATCGCATGCTCGTCTTCGGCATCGGCGCCGCGCTCGTCATCTTCCTCCTCCTCCAGGCGTCGTTCCGCGAGTGGAGACTGGCGACGTTCTCCTTCGTCACCCTCCCGATGGCCCTCGTCGGAGGAGCGCTGGCAGCCTTCCTGAGCGACGGGATTCTCTCGCTCGGCTCGCTCGTCGGCTTCTACACGGTGTTCGGCATCGCGGCACGAAACGGAATCCTCATGATCAACCACTTCCAGCATCTCGAACGCGAAGAGGGGGAGGAGTTCGGGACCGGGCTCGTCCTCCGTGGCGCCCGTGAGCGACTGTCCCCGATCCTGATGACGACCCTGGCGACCGGGCTCGCACTCGTGCCTCTCGTCGCCGCCGGCAGGATCCCGGGCCACGAGATCGAGTTCCCGCTCGCTGTCGTCATCCTCGGCGGCCTCGTGACCTCGAGCCTCCTCAACCTCTTCGCCGTCCCGACCCTGTACCTCCGCTTCGCAAGGAGCGGCTCGCCTGCCTCCGCTCGGTGAACCTGCGGTGGCCTCGCGCGCGAGCTCCTGCTCTCCCTCGGCGAGGCTCAGGCGCGCGCGGGGAAAGCCGAGGCGGCCAACGCCGCCTTCTGCGACGCCGCCGAGATCGCGCGTTCTCACAGCCGACAACGCTGCGCGGGTGCGAAACGGGTACATCATCAGGGCGCGCGCGGACACGGGTGGCAATGCCGACACACCGCTACCCGGCCATTCGCGGGAGAAACGTGGCCGCGAATGCCCGGGCGTGCACGCGCTTACCGGAGGAGACCACGATCTTCACGCCGTCGATCCGCTCACGACGGGAGAGCGCTTGGGGATTGCGTCGATTTACGAGACGTTCTGTTCGTCACAATCGCGAAGCCGCGGACGCGGCACCGCCCACGCTTGCTCCTGCTTGACGAGCTCGGTGAGGACGCATGAGGCTTCTTCGAGGCGACCGCGGCCTGGTGTCTCTCTCGACGATCGGGGGCAGCGAACGGACGATGCCGCCGCCGGTCGTCCGACGCGTACGAAGTACAATACTGCGGTACGTGCGCCCTCGTCGACGGCGCCGCGCAGTCCCTCGTCGTCGCGCCATCGTCCCCCTGTCGCTGGCAACGACGGAAAGCGTCGTCGCGCACCCAGCAACGTTGAGTCGGAGGGTTCGAGGATGGAGGCGATTCGCGTGGTAATTGCGGACGATCACCCGGCGACTCGCGCGGGCGTGAGACAGGCGCTCGAGCGCGGCGGCTTTACCGTCTGCGCGGAATGCGCCGACGCGCCTTCCGCGATCCGCGCTGTCCTGCGCGAACGGCCGGAGGTCGCCCTGCTCGACATTCACATGCCCGGAGCGGGAATCCGAGCCGCGAGCGAGATCACGTCGCAGCTTCCCGAGACCGCCGTCGTTATGCTGACGGTCTCCCGGAACGACGCCGACCTCTTCGATGCGCTCCGCGCCGGCGCTTCCGGATACTTGCTCAAGGATACGGACCCGGAGCGCCTGCCGAACGCGCTTCGCGGCGTGCTCGACGGCGAGGCCGCGCTTCCCCGGGTGCTGGTCGCACGCCTCGTCGACGAGTTTCGCGCCCGCGGCAGGCGCCGCGCGTTCCCTCTCCTCGGACGGCGCGCTCCCGAGCTGACGAGCCGGGAGTGGGACGTGCTCGACTTGATGCGGGAGAGGCTGACCACGCGCCAGATCGCCGCGCGCTTGTACATCAGCGACGTGACCGTCCGCCGTCACGTCGGGAAGATTCTTCAGAAGCTCCGCGTGCGGAGTCGGAAGGAAGCGCTCGAGCTTCTCGACGACGCTCCCGCAGGACGCGACTGATCGACGAGGAGGGGCGCGCTCCCCTCCTCGTCGGTCAACGACGGTTGGTCGGCGTCTACTGCGCCTGCACCAGGACGTTCCCGCCGCCCAGGGTCACCGGCGAAGACCGGCTGCCAAGCTGCTTCACGACCTGGTTGCTGCTGTTTCGGATTACGATCGCGTAGCCGTCCGTTTCACGCGGCGACTTGAGGTCGCCGTCGAAGCCGTCGACGGTGAACGTGTGGCCGCCGCTCGCGAAGGTCGCGTCGAAGACGCCGTTCACGTACCGCTGCACGGTCGCCTTCCCGGTGAAGGTCGCCCGCGTCGGGTCGTTGTTGACGTTGAAGGTGAGGCCGCCGCCCTGCCAGCTGTTGCTCTTGACGACGTACTGCACCTCGTTCGCACCTTCCTTCACGCGGTAGATGAAGAGCGAGTTGCCCCTGATTCCGCTCTTCGCGTTCTGGACCGTGAACCCGAAGTTGCTCTTGCCGTTGATGTCGTTGGCGGCATCCGGGATCCAACCGCCGCCGGCCGTCCGGCCGCTGCCGCTTCCGACGATCACCTGCAGCGAGCTGACGTCGATCCCGCTCGCCCAGTACTGGTTTAGCGGATCGATTCGCACCTCGACCGTGTAGGGGTCGTCGGAGGTGGGAACCGACGCCGTCGTCGCGGCGTTCCCGTTCGCGTCGGCCATCGCGTAGACCGTCGTCTGAACAGCACCGCCGAACTTCTTGACCGCGAACTGGACCTTCGCCTTCGTCAGGTCGCCGAGGTTCCCGCTGATCCGCGAGACGGTCGCGGCCACGTTCACCGTTGCGTTGCCGGCGGTGGGAATCGCGATGTAGTTGATCCCGGTGTACACGACGATCGCCTGCCGCTTGGACACCGTCAGCGTCCCGTTCACCAGCTTGAAGCTGTAGTTCGACGCGGTGAGCGTGCCGAGCCCGACCGTGATCGGGTACGGGCCGGCCGCGCTGCTCGACGTCGCCGTCGTGCTCAGCACCGGACTGCCCGTGACGCCCGAGGTCGCGAGATCTTGCCCGCCGACGAATCCGGTCATCTGGTACGTGAGCTGCGGAACGGAATCGGCATACGTCATGTTCTTGTCGTCCGCCTTCACAGTGAGCTCTGCCTTGTCGATCGTGAAGTTCGCCGAGTCGCTGCTTCCGGTGTGGTTCCCATCGCCGGCGTAGCTCGCGCTCGCCGTCGCCTGGCCCGCGTTCGTGTTGTTTTGGTAGTTGACCGTGAGCGACTGGTTGAGGCCGCCGGCGCCGGTCACGCTGGCGCTGCAGGGCGTCTGCGGGGAGCCGTTGTAGGTGAGGCTCGGCGGGCACGTCACCTTCGTCGTCGAGGACGCCTTTTCGACACCGAGGGCGCCCTGGCCGCTGCTCGCGAGGTACGCGCTGTCGCCGGCGAAGGACGCGCCCACCGCGTTCGTGTAGGACCCGGCGTTTCTCCCGCCCAGGCTCACCCCTGAGAGCGTGGCGACACCGTTGCTGTCCGTCTGTGCGGAGCCGACGCTCGCTCCACCGAGGGTGAAGGCGACCGTCCTACCAGCGACGGGAGACGTCCCCCACTTGAGCGTCGCGGTGAGCGTTGCCGTGCCGCCGTAGGTTCCACTCCCGGAGACCTGGGAGATGGCCGTCGGCGCGTCGCCCGTCACGCGAATGGCGTCGATCCGGAGGTTCCCGAGACCCGCCGACGAGCCGGTCCTCGGCGTGACGCCCTCGAACCGGATGTCGATGTTCGCGTTCTCGGCAGCTGCCGGCAGCGTCGTGTCGACCTCGGTTGCCATCGCCGACGACGTGCCGCTTGAGATCCCCGAAACGGTGCCGTTCGTGCAGCTCGCCTGTCCCGTCTGGCAAACCCGCGCCCAGGTGGTGGACGACTCGAGCTTCCAGGAGAGGTTGATCGAGGCGCTGCTTCCGGCCGGAAGGTCGTTCTTCCCCCAGCGGAACCTGACATGGATGTTGCGCCGGTTGAACGTGTTGATCGGGCGGCTGTTGGCGTTCGTCGTGCTGATCGTGCAGCTCCGCTCGAGTGCGGCGAACCAGTTGAGGGATGCCCCGACGACCGAGCAATCGTCTTCGGCCACTTGGTTCTCGTCCGCCCAGAACGGGACATCCGGGCTGGACTCGGGGCCGAAGTACTCGGAGAAGAGGACGGTCGAGTCGACGAGTACGGAGCTCGCGAGCGTATCGGAGCTCGTCCCCGCTCCCGTCGAACAGTCGTTGCTGCCGTAGGGCAGCATGGCGGCGTTGTACGTCCCGGGCGTCGATGGAGCCGTCATCACGATCCCGTGTTCGCTCGCGCCGGCCGCATGGTCGCCGTGGTCCTGGCACGTCGTCGGGATCGCGGGATTGCCGATTCCCCACTTGGTCGCCGTCCAGGTGCTCGGAGGTGGGCTGCTCGTCACCGCGACCTTCAGGCCGCCCTGAACAGGGTCGCCAGGCCCAACGAGGAGCGGGAAGATCGCTCCTGAGCCGGCCGTGCTTGCTCCGTTGACGGACACCCCCTGCGGAGTGAGCGCGTCGGTGAACTCGGTCGTCGCCGTCCCCGACGTCTCGCCCGTAGCGCTCACGCGGTAGTCCGAGATGAAGTAACCGGGCAAGACGACCGCGTGAACGAACGCGCCGCTCTCGTCGGCGGTCACGTGGTCGGTCTGGCTCCAACTCTGATCAAGCGTGTCGTTCATGTAGATCGTGATCGCTTCGCCGGGGAGCCAGTTGCCACCGGTGAGCGTGACGGTATCGCCGGGCTCGTAGTCGCTCCGGTCGCTCGCGATCCACGCCGCCGAATACGTGTCGCCGTCGCCCGCCGTGAGGCTCGCGGACGCCGGGCCGATTCCGAGTAGTGCGATGGCCAGCGCGACGAGAATGCTGACGACCGTCCAACGCCGGATGCAAATTGTGCTCGTTTCCCCCGTCAAGATACTCCCCCTTCTCCCTTTGCTCGCGAGCGGCGCGCTAGTCGCATCGACCTCGCGAGCGGCAGGCGTGTGCAAGCTCCGTAAATCGTGCGCTGGACGGTTTCCACAGGCGTCAAGCCTGTCAGTGATCGGCGGCCCGTCAATGGGCCGTCCGGCTCAGTCTCCGTTCAACTCGATGAACGCTCTGAGGCCGAATGGTGAGATTCGCCGCGAAGGAGCGGGGACTCAGTGCCGCCGACGCGCGCTCACGGCAGAGCGACGTCGACCTCGGTCCCGTGTCCGGGACGCGACCGTACGGCAACGCCTCCACCGAGCGCCCGGGCGCGCTCCCGCATGCTCGCAAGTCCGAACCCGGCGGCTCCTGACGTGGCGACGAGGTCCGTGTCGAACCCGCTGCCGTTGTCCGCGATCCGTAGACGGATCCCGCCGTCGTTCGACAGCTCGACGCGCACCGCAGTCGCGTGCCCATGTCGCGCGGAGTTCGTGATCGCTTCGCGCGCGATGCGGAGGAGGGCGTCCCGTGCGTCAGGGGACACGTCGACGTCTTCGGAGAGCTCGAGCTGCAGCTCGAGCCCCGCTCTCTCGGCGATCTCCTCGACGAGGTCGGCGAGGGCGGCGGCCAAGGGCTGGTCGTCGGGCATCGTGAGAGCGGCAATCGCTCGGCGCGATTCGGCGAGCGCACGGTCGGCCGCCGTGGCGAGCCGTTCGCGCCCGCGGTCGCCCTCGGCCGCGAATGATCGCGCATTCGCCGCGATGAACGCGAGCTCCTGCGCGAGCCCGTCGTGCAGATCGCGGGCGAGTCGCCGACGCTCGTCGAGGGCGGCCGCTTCCGCGACCTCCTGCCAGTAAGCGTGAATTTCTCGCGCCGCAGCGCCCAGAACGACGGCGTAGAAGCCGAACCGGAGCAAGTCTCCCGTGTACACCCAGTCCGTGTAGAGTGACGGGAAGATCGCGTAGTTGACGCGCGCGAACGCCGCGAGCGTGGACGCCGCCGCGAGCCACTTGAGTAGGTCGTCGCCAGTTTGTTCCGCGCGGCGCGTAAATCCCACCGCCGCGGCGACGAACAAGAACGCTGCGGCGAGCTGCGCTGTCGTGATGGCCGGACTCCCTGCGAACTCCGGGAGGTCGAGCGTGTTGGGTGCCATCTTCGGGTCGAGGCCCGCCGGGAGGCGACTAGCGAACGCGACCACGACCGCGGCGATCATGGCGACGACCGCGGCGGAAAGCGCGACCACAACGACGGCGCGTCGGCGGGCGTGCGGAATCGGGACGGCCGGCAGTACCGCCGAGGCTGCGAAGAGTGCGGCGCCGACGAGGCGGGCGAGAAGCGGAGCCCACGTCGAGAAGTGCCGGCGTTCGTCGCCGAGAGCAGTCGGAACGACGGAGAGAAAGAAATTCGCGAGCGCGAATATGACGAGCCCGGCGAAGAGGGCGAGGTCGGCCGGAGAGCAGCGTCGGCGGACGCGCCCGTAGACTAGGTATCCCGCAAGCGCGGCGATGAGCGCCGATCCCGTCTCGAGCGCGACGTGGAGGGAAAGGCTGCTGTAGGCGAACCTGACGAAAGGAAAGCCGGTGACGACGAGCGTTACAAGCGCACCGACGCCGCCGGCAGCAAAAGTGAGCGTTCGAGGCCGCACAGCCACAGAATCCGCAGTCGTCCGCGCGATTATCTACAGGTCGGGCTCCCGAGCAAGATTGAGGCGCGATCAGCGAGCGCCGACTACTTCAGGCGGTGGATCGTCGGTGCCGCTCCCGCAACGCTCGCGCCGGTGGCCCAGACGATTGAGGTCCGCGACGATGCGCACTCTCATCCGCTACGGCGGCCTCTCGGCGGCTGCGGTTCTGAACGGGAGCTCCGGGCGTCGGGCGAACACGAATACGTCCACGTCGGCTTGCCATCCGCGCCTCTCGTCGTCAGCTTGATCACCTGTCCTTGCTGCGCCATCGCGGGCTCCTCCTCTCGCGCCGATCCCCAAGAAACAAGGGCGGCGAGTCGTAACGACCTCAGGCGCGTGCGCGGATCCCGCCCAGTCCTTTTGGCGGTTCGACGCGCTCGGTGTCGCGATCCCCGCGCTCGCCGTCGCCGTGCTCGCGTTCGGGGCCTACTACGGCGCGAGCGGTTTCGGGATCACCGCGCCACGATAAGCCGGCCCTGGGCCAGAGCCTCAAGCGGCTTACCTGCGAAGGTACGGCAATTGTCGCGGCTCTTGGCCGGTCGATCGCGCCTCGCGACGACCGTGTCGCCGTCGATCACCGTACGGCGGTGGCCGGCGCTCGAGCCCGCATCACTGGCGAGGGCGCGGGAGCGGAGCGGGCTGGGGAATCACTGCCGCGGCGCTCCTCCGCACCCGGGTAGCGGATGGGTCGACGTCGGTCTTCGCAGGGCCGCTCACGAATCACGACCAGGTTCAGAGGCGACTTCAGCGCCACGCCGAGGCCGTTCTCGGCAAGGATCGCTACGCCCGAAGGCCGGTCGTCGTCCGCCGCCGGCGACAAGCGGGGACGTGAGCGCCCTAACCCTCGTGGTCGCGGGTGCTAGGAGCCCAAGGGGTCTGAACGAGCGTCCCACACGTTTTGTCACACGAGTCGCGCTCGTTGACGCGGCCGGGCGCGACCCAAAGCGTGCGCTGCGAGTGGGGTCGTAAACGCGTCGAGCTCGCTACGCGCTCGCCACGAGCGCAACCGCCGGCCGCGCTTTGCGAGGGAGCCGCTTGCGCGCGTAAAGCGACGCGTCTGCAGCCCGGTAAAGCGCCACGGAGTCTTCGCCGTCGGCGGGTGAGACAGCCCAGCCGACGGTGAGCGGGACGCCTGCGGCCCGCGTTTCGGCTTCCATTCGCTCCGCGAGGCGCTCCACGTCCGCGACGCCCAGACCGTCCGGGAGGACCGCGAACTCATCCCCACCGATGCACGCAACCTCGTCGCCAGGACGAGACGCAGCGACGAGCGTGCGGGCGGCTGCCCGGATCGCCCGGTCGCCCTCCGGATGGCCCTGCCCGTGTTGATGCGCTTGAGCGAATCCATGTCGGCGATGAAGAGCGCGAACCGGGTTCCGTTCCCGAGCCGTTCGCGGACGGCGTCGTCGAATGCACGCCCATTCGCGATTCCCGTGAGGAAGTCGCGTTCGGCGAGGAGGCGCAGCCGCGTATGCGAGTCGCGGTTGCGGGCTGCGAACCACCCGAACCCGGCCCCGATGAGAACGTAGGTAATGAAACGGATCCCCGTACTCGCCGTTCGGCACCTCGGTCGGCGGCATCGACGGATTGACGACGACGCCGACCGCGTAGAGCGACGTAGCGATGACGCCGCCCGCAGCTCCGAGCCATGGTCCGCGCGCGTCGATGCGAGGAGGAGGACTGGGACGTAGAAAAAGTGGCCGAGGCCGAGGCCCGGACGCTCAAACAACGTGAAGATGACGAATGTCTCGACCCGCTCATGGAAGACGCGCCAACGCCGCTCGCTGTCGTGCACCAGCACCGCGCCCTCGGCCAGCAGGTCAGCCTCCCGGTCAGTCAGCTCGGCGGCGGCGAAGAGGTAGCGCGGCGTGAGCCGCTTGTCGTCGACGTCCGCGCGGATCGCGGCGGGCGTGAAGTTGACGGCCTCGAGGATCTCGGCCGCCCGGCGCAAAAGGGCGCCGATGATCACGTTGAGGCTCGCGTTCTGCCAGTTCGCGGCGATGATCCGGTGGCGCTCACCGAGCAGGTCGGCGAGCGGCTCGATGTGCAGCAGTCCGCTCGCCGTCTTCCAGGTCGACTGCATCGCCTCGCCCAGCCAGGCGCCCGTCTGCTCGTGGTCGTCGGCCTGCGTTGTCAGCTCACGCTTAATTCGCCCGATCTCGGCCGGCTCGCCTTCGCCTTCGAGGAACAGGACGCCGAGCGTCTCGATCGCCGCCTGCACGTTCAGGTCGTCGCAACCCGCGTAGGGATTCGCGTGCTCGACGGAAGCCGGCGTCACCCTCGCCCAGTGACCCGCGAGCGCCTTCAGCGTGCGCGAGACCTGCTGGAGCTTCACGGCGTCCTCGAGCGGCGCCTGCGAGTAGAAGAGCTCGTGCTCAGGATGCGAGCGAGAGAGATTCTCGATCTGCGCGAGGAACGCTTCGGGGTTTCGCTGCTCAACGGCCATCGGTACCCGCCCCCTCAGTCCTCGGCTGACCGTCGCGAACGGCGGGATCGCGCGCGGGGCGGAACGAGACGAACGGCCGGCCCCGGACGAACTCCCGCACAGCGACCTCCGAGGTCAGATCCCAGCCGAGAATCGCCGAGAAGAGGCGCACGCGCCAGGGATGGCGGTGCCGGAACTCGATCGCGACGGCGACGCTCTCGTCCTCGAGGAGGAAGCGGTGCTCCGGGACGTACGACTCGCGCCCGATCTGGATCTCGAGAGCCGGGTTCGCGCGGAGGTTCCGGATCCATTGCGTGTTCGGGCCCCAGGCCAAGCAGACGACCGTCTCGCGCGTGGCCGGGTCGTACGCAAGCGCCATCGCCACCGTCTCGCGCCGCTTGCCGCTCTTGCGCCCCTGGTGGGCGATGAGGAGGAACGTGTAGTTGAGCATCCAGCCCCAGCCGCGGTGGTAGAGCGGGCGCGGGATCCGCATCAGCGCGACCGCGAGACGCCCCGGCTGCTGACGCACCCCGAAGAACGGCCTCGTCGCGCGTCCGCGAGTGTGCGCGGTCGCGGTCATGACTTGGTCACGGGCGGGTTGAAGATCTCGGACTCGTACGCATGCGTAACCGCGGCGACGTGCTGCGAGACGTGCGCGGCTACGGATCCGACCGGGTTCGCGGTCGCAAACGTCGGGGAGATCAAGAGGTTGCCCGTCTCCGGCCGGGTGAGCCCGTCCTCGCGGTACTGCGGGTAGCCCCAGTGGTAGACCGCCGTGATGACGAGCACGAGCGGCAGCGTCAGCGCCGTGAACCGAAGTTTTCCCTTGACGCCGTCGACGCGGCCGTGCAGAAGCTTGTAGGCCACGAAGCAGGGGAAGATCGTCAGTAGCAGCGTGTCCACGAGGCCGTAGCCGGCGGCTCGCCACAGGAGCTCGAAGACGAAGTACATGCCATTCGGGCGGGCAGTCGCGTCATCGGTGTTGAAGACGTTGAAGACGAGGAAGGCCGCGAGGACGAAGCCGACGCCGAGACTCCAGCGCCAGCGGCGTCGGAGGATCGTGCTGACGTCGACCTCCTCGACGCGGACGTAGGCCGCGACCAGCGTGATCGTGACCGCGAAGTAGACCAGGTAGAAGAGGTCGTGCTGCAGGTCGAGGACGGAGACGCCCACGTACGGCACGAGGAACGCGACGACGGAGACGCCTGCGAACCAAACGAGCTGCCGCGCCGCCTCCGGGATCGCCCGCGGCACCGGCTGTGTGTAGGTGGACATAGGGGTCGGTCACCTCCCGAAGAAGACCTGCCCATGTTCCCGGCGGCCGGGGCCGTCCGCATCGGGGAAGCCATGTATGTCACTTCGGGCGACTACGGACGCGCCGCGGAGTCAGACGACGGCGCCTCCGCGAAGGTCGCACCAAGGTCGCGCGCCGCCGCAAGACGCGACGACCCCGGGTGATTCGCGAGGTGCGCGAACGCGCGTCCCGATGCGGAAACCCGCATGAGCCGACCCCTCCTCACCTTCATGGTAAGGAGGGGGTCGACGGTTCGAGTCCGTCATAGGGCTCTAAAAGACCTGCAATTCGCCATTTCTTGTTGTCTGTGCTGAATCGCGAGTAAAGAGGGGGTCGGCGGGAGAGGCGAAA